>CAYSPZ010000060.1:0-10170 GCA_964433065.1 uncultured Eubacteriales bacterium
TAATCAAAAACTGCTTATCATATTCCACCAACTGCGCCACAAACTCACGGAACAACGAAAACGGCGGGTTCGTAACAACAATATCCGCCTGTTTCAGTATCTCCACACATTCGGGGGAGCGAAAATCGCCGTCCCCCTCTAAAAGTGTGAGAACATTGTTTTTGTTACAGAGTAAATATTCCACATCGGTCAAAGTAACCGCACCGTCGCCGTCAGTATCCGTTACCTCGGTTATCTCAATTTTGTAGGGGTATCTTTTCGGGGTATCGTTGTCCTCCGGCAGAATATCGAATATAGATAGCTGCTCAAACTGTTCACCGACAACGGGTGACCCCATATAACAGGTGGCGATTAACTTTTTAAGTCCTAAAAAGTTAAAGTTCATAGCAAAGTATTTGAAAAAATTACTCTCATAAGGATCGTCGCAATTACAAAAAACGACCTTATCCTTGAAATGCTTTCTGTAATGCTTTAACTCCACCTCAATGTCGGCAAGCTGAGTATAAAACTCATCTTTTTTGGCTTTATTGGCTTTGTTCAAATCGCTGTTCTTCGCCATAATCTACCTCTGCTTATTTTAATAATGACAGTATACCATATATTTCCCGAATTTTCAACCAACAAGAAAAAAGCGTGACATTCTCCGTTAAGAATATCACGCTTTGCGCCACCGCATTTTGTTATCCGTAATAGTGCTGTTCGCTTTTTTGACGGTGCATACGATACTCGGTCGGGGTGACCTTCATATACTGGGAAAATTTTTGCGTAAAATAACTGGACGTACAAAATCCGCATTCACTCGCGATCTTGGTGGTGCTCAGTGACGTGTTGGTCAACAACTCGCACGCTTTGTTGATGCGTTCGTTGATGATGTATTCGACAGGACTCATTCCCGTGATCTCTTTAAACAGATGCGAGAACCGATCGGTGCTGAGGTGGGCGATCTCTGCAAGATCCCGTAACCGCAATTTGGTGCCGATGTTGGCATTGATATGTGCGAGAACGTCGTAGAACTCGGGTTTGACTTTGGCTTTTTTGGGAAGATACGTGTTTCCTGCTTGTACCAATCGCGCAAACAATTCATAGATCAGAGAAGTGAACAAACAATCCTTGACGGTGTTGCTCTTGTCGCTGAACATCAGTGTGCGGATATCGTTAAAGATCCGACGAACGACCGGATCGTACGATACCCGATTGCGGAAATGCATCGACGACAGGGCGGGGAGGATCATCTTTTTTGTGTTGACGATCAAGCAGGTCGCCGTACACGGATCGCCCCAATTGGTACAACTGTGTATCTCGTGAGGATTGACGATGATCAGGTCGTTGCCGGATATGGTATAGTCGTTTCCTGCGCAATGGTAAACGCCGCCCGACGTCTGATAAAAGAACATCATTTCCACTTCTTCCTGGGAATGCGGCATCATCGGTCCCGGGAGATCGGTCACCGATACGCGAAAGGGGGACGTCTTCATATCGTCCGCACCCCAACGATATCCCGTATCGCCCACAACGTTCACCTCCGTAGCAAATTTATTATATAAAATCGACGCATTTCTGCCATAAACAGCAATTTATTTAATGATACCACAGCGGTTTTGAAAAATCAACTTAAAATGTAAAACGACGCGCCGAAACGAATACGGCGCGTCGTATATTGATTTACAGTTCGCTTTTTTATTTACAGTTCGCTTTTTTATTTACAGTTCGCCTTTTATGGCGGCGATCAACGTTTTGGCGATATCGGTGTTATCCACCGTCGTATTACGGAAACGGTCAGCACCGTATCCTACCGCAAACACCGCAACGGGTACTCCCGTATGTCCGGTGGTGGTAAACAGGTCGGCGGATAATCCTCGTCCTTCTTCGGGGAGCAACACCCCGCCCGTTTCGTGGTCGGAGGTGATGAGAAGCAGGGTGTCGGGGTTGTTCTTCATAAACTTCAACACCACGGCAAGCGCGCGATCGAGATTGGAAACCGATTGGACTTTTTTGGTGATGTCGTTGGAATGTCCCGCTTTGTCGGTGGTGGCATTTTCCACCATCAAGAAAAATCCGTTTTCGTTTTGCAGTCGGTTGAGTGCTATCTCGGTACTCTGTGCCAACCGATCGTTCGGTTGCGTGTTGTTCATATCTTCAAAGAACCCGAAAAACGGTCGTTCACAGTTCGGGTCGGTGTTCAATTGACTCTGTGCGGAGGATATGCTTTTTGAAACGATCACCGTATCGAGATAACTTTTTAACGGGTTAGGTACGGCGCTCATAAAATTCTCATAGCCGATACCGATCACCACTTCGGGACGGAACCGTGCATAATCACGCGCGATATTATTGGATTGTTCGCGGGTGTTGGTGTGTGCCACGAACGCGGACGGGGTCGCGCCGAGTACTTCGTCGTTGGTTACGACCCCCACACGTTTGCCGTTTGCCCGCGCGATCTCGGATGCGTTTTCCAATTTTTTGCCGGTACCGAGTACACCGATGCACCCGTTATAGGTTTTCGTACCGGTCGCGAGCGCCGTTCCTGCCGCCGCCGAATCGGTGACGGTCGAATCGAGCGAATGGGTGGTGCATTCACCGCGGTTGGGAATGCGATCGAGGATCAATCCAAACTCAAAATTCCCCGTTCCGTATTGCCGACACAACGTAATATCGTTTTGTCCCATACCGTCTCCGATCATCAGGATGACGTTTTTCGGTTTCACATACGTTTGCGAAAGAATGGCATCGACCTCTTTTGCGGTGATGCTGATCGGTTCTTGTGAAAACCAACTGTCGCCTGACGGCGCCGCCGTGGCGGTCGTGGTCGCAACGGTGGTTGAGGTGGTCGTTGTAACGACGGTCGTGGTGGTAGGTTTCGTTGTCGTTGCAACGGTAGTCGAGGCGGTAGGTTTCGTTACAACGGTGGTCGAGGCGGCAGTTGCAGTGGTGACCACCATTGAGGTGGTTGACTTAGTCGTCGTGGTCGACGGTACCGTTGCGGTGGTCGTAACGGTTGTTTCGTCGGCGGTCGTTGTCGTCGTTTTGACTTCGGTACCGCTCGTCGAGGTGCTGTCTGTGGCGGTGTCCGTCGTCCCCGTTTCGACCGTTTGGGTGGTCGTCGCAGTGGTGGTTGTCGTATCCGTCTGCGATGCAGGACCGCACGCGACCATCGATACCCACAATAGCGTAACGGTCAACAAACTCAGAATCTTTTTCATCATACAGAACCCTCCTCATTGTGTGTTTCGGTTACGGTCAAATAATACTGTGCGACCGTTTCGGGCGGTGTTTGCATCTTTTCACGCATCCACCATTGTACCGTTTCGGCAAAATTGCCCACTAAATGTTCCAACAAAAATTCTTGCGGTACGGGGATGCGAAAACAGGGGAGATATTGCAGGAACATCTGCCGCAAATGCGCTTTGAAATAGCCCATAAACAACTCGCCGCTGTCGGACAACAACACCTTTGTAAGATCCTGCCGCGCGTCGCGTATATGCCATAGCGTGTGGGACAACTTGGCTTCAAGGTCGTCGTCCTTTCCCGCAAACGGACACGGATCGTTCTCAAAGAGCGGATAAAACAACTCTTCACACAATGCGTCCAACAATAGGTCCTTGGTTTCAAAATGCGCGTAAAAGGTACTGCGTCCCACGTCCGCTTTTTCCAGAATATCCTGCACGGTGATGCGATCGTATCGCGTATTTTCAAGCAATGCCCGAAATGCCGTGAGGATCGCGTTGTGCGTTTTTCGTTGTCGACGATCCATATCTGCCTCCGTACTTTTTTGCCGTTTTGTTCGGTATCGGATATCCCCGCTGCTTTGTCTGTTGCTGTTGCGCACGTCGGCGGATACACTGAAAATGCCGAACAGTATGTTCGATATTTACTATACTATATTGAATCGTGTTTTTCAAGGAGGAATTTTTTGTGACGTCGCAATATCGTATTTTGATCGCCTTTCTGCTCAACCTGTTCTTCGCATTGATCGAAGCGGTCGGCGGCATACTGACAGGCAGTGTGTCGGTGCTGTCCGATGCGGTACACGATCTGGGGGACAGTATCAGTATCGGTATTTCCTATCTGCTCGAACGGGTGAGTAAAAAGCACCCCGATACTCACCATACATACGGATACGCACGCTATTCGGTACTCGGCAGTTTGATCACCAATCTCCTGCTCGTTGTCGGTTCGGTGACCGTCGTGATCGCATCGGTGCGCCGTCTCATCGACCCCGTTTCCGTCGACCACAACGGAATGTTCTTACTCGCACTGCTCGGTATCCTGGTCAACGGCGCGGCGGCACTCTTTACCCATCGTGGCGAGTCGCTCAACCAGAAAGCCGTCAGTCTGCATTTGTTGGAAGATCTGCTCGGTTGGGTGTGCGTATTGGTCGGTGCCGTTGTGATCCGCGTGACGGGATTCGTACAAGCGGACGCGCTCATCTCGATCGGTGTGGCGGTCTTTTTGGCATATCACGCACTGAAAGGGATACGAGCGGCGGGGGATGTTTTTTTGGATAAAACACCTGACGGTGTTGACGTCGACGCTTTGACCGCCAAACTTTCCGCCATCGACGGTGTGGCGGACGTTCATCATTTGCATCTGCGCAGTCTGGACGGGTTTCACCACACCGCAACCGTCCACGTTGTCACCGATGCCGATCCGCATCCCGTCCGCCGCGCGGTCGAGCGGTGCCTGTCCGAACACGGCGCGGTATGCGTGACGGTACAGACCGAACGTGCCGACGATGGTTGTCCGTATCATCATTGCCACGTTGAAGCGCCGCCCCACCATCATCACCACCATCATTGATGAATTTTTTGAAAAAGGTGGAAAAATCGTGTAATATGTGGTAAACTAATATCCGAAGAGGAGGGAACGCGATGTACGCTAAAGTGTTGCAATGCGTGAAGAGTATCCGTCAAAAAACAGATTTTGTTCCCGATCTTGCGCTGGTTCTCGGTTCGGGTCTCGGTGGTTACGCTGACCGCATCCGAACCGTTTCGACCGTTGCGTACGAGGAGATCGACGGGTTTCCCGTGTCTACCGTTGCGGGTCATAACGGTCGTTTTGTGTTCGGTTACGTTGAAGACGTTCCCGTAGTCGCGATGCAGGGTCGCGTTCACTATTACGAAGGGTACGCAATGTCCGACGTGGTACTGCCGATACGGGTGATGGGCCTGCTCGGCGCCGAACGACTGGTGTTGACCAACGCGGCAGGCGGTATCAACGAGCGGTTTCGCGCGGGCGATCTGATGCTGATCACCGACCACATTGCGACTGCTCTGCCGAGCCCTTTACGCGGTGAAAATCTCGATGCATTTGGACCGCGTTTCCCCGATATGACCGAAGTGTACAGTAAGCGGATGGGTGCGGTCGTCAAAGCGGCGGCAGAGCGACTGTCCGTGCCGTTACAACAAGGTGTGTACGTACAACTCGGCGGTCCGCAATACGAAACGCCCGCCGAGATCCGTATGTACCGCGCACTCGGTGCCGACGCGGTCGGTATGAGTACCGCATGCGAAGCGATCGCCGCACGGCATATGGGTCTTGAAGTGTGCGGGATCTCTTGCATCACCAACGCGGCGGCGGGCGGAAACGCAGCGGCGCTTGATCACAAGGAAGTACAAGCCACCGCCGACCGTGTATCCGCGACGATGGCGGCTCTGCTCACCGACAGTATCCGTTCTTTTTATAATTGAGGTGTAAACATGCGCATTGACTTCCATACCCATTGTTTTCCTGACAGGATCGCCGCAAAAGCGATCGATAAACTCTCGTTTGTTTCGGGCGGACTTATTCCGTATACCGACGGGACGGTGGACGGGCTCAGGCAACGGATGGCACGGGATGGGGTAGATCTGTCGGTGGTGCTGAACATTGCGACCAACGCTGCCCAACAAAAAAACGTCAACGATTTTGCCGCGTCTATCAATAACGGTGTCGATATCGTGGCATTCGGATCGGTGTTTCCGAGCAGCGAAGAGGCATTCGACGAATTGGAATGTATCAAAGCACTCGGTCTAAAAGGGGTCAAACTACATCCCGATTATCAGGGGTTCTCGGTAGACGATCCGCGCTTTAAACCGCTTTATCGTAAGATCTCGTCGCTCGGTCTTATTACCGTATTCCACGCGGGATACGACTACGGGTTCGCACCGCCCTACGGTGCGACTCCCGAGAAAATGGCGAAAGCACTCGAATGGTTTGATACCCCCGTCGTCGCGGCGCATTGGGGCGGTCTCAGTTGCAGTGCGGACGTGGTTCGATACCTGTGCGGCAAAGACGTGTATTTCGACACGTCGTTCGGGTGTTCACACCTTCCCAAATACTATGCCGAACAGATATTGGAAAAACACGGTGTCGATCGAATGTTGTTCGGTACCGACACCCCGTGGCAGACGGCGGAAATGGAGTGCCGTCTGCTCGACACGCTTTCTCTCACCGAAACCGAGCGCGAGGCGATCGATTGCGGCAACGCCAAACGCTTGTTGGGATTATAACTTTATCAGGAGGGGTCTATATGGAAGAAAACAAAACGAAACAAACGTGGTGGCAGGCGGTCAAGTTTACCTTGTTCTCCGTTTCGGCGGGGATCATACAGGTCGCGTCGTTCACCCTGCTCAACGAATTGCTCAAATTGCAGTATTGGCCCGCATACCTCATTTCGCTCGTCTTATCCATCGTGTGGAATTTCACCTTAAACCGCCGCTACACCTTCCGTTCCACCGCCAACGTTCCCGTGGCAATGGCAAAGGTGTTCGGTTTCTATCTGGTGTTCACACCGCTTTCCACCTGGCTCGGTCATTTGGCGGAGGGTGCAAACGTCAACGATTATCTCATTTTAGCGGTCACGATGATCGCCAATTTCATCACGGAATTTCTGTTTTGCAAATGGGTCGTCTATCGCGACGATACATAAAAACGGCGGAGTGTCCAACACTCCGCCGTTTTGGCTTTATTTAAGATACGGTTCCAACGCGTTGCCGATGACCTTTGCCATACGGAAGAAACCGAGATCGTTTGGGTGACATCCGTCCACCGTGCAGGAATCGCGGCAATCGTCCCCGAACAGATCGTAGCCGTGAATGAATACCACGTTCTTATCTCCGTGTGCGACCGCGTAATCGTACGTTTCACGAACGACGGCGGTGCGCTTGTCCGGTATCTCTTCGGGCAGAATGTTCGGACGGGACACCATAATGATCGGTGTGTCGGGTTGATGTTGACGGAACTCCAGATAGAACCGCAGATGGGTCTCTTTCAGATACTCAAGCGACGGTGCGTTGTGATCGTAGTCGTATACGAACACGCTCATCGGCAGGTTCCCGATATATTCGCTCATCGCGGGTTCAGCGCGGCAACTGCCCGAAAAGCCCAAATTCACAAAATCCACGTCAAATCGACGGGAGATGTACGCTTGATACGCATTGCCGGGACGGGAAGCGCATCCGCCTTGCGTAATGGACGAACCGTAATACACGACGGGTAAAATGTCGCGATAGGATGAACCGTGTTCAACGTGCGCGTCTTTCTGTAACCCGATATATAAGGCGCTCATACTGTTGTACAACGGCAGATTCAGCACATATTCCGTGTCGTTGCAAGACGAGGTTTCATATATCAACCGTTCATACCCTTCGGTGTCGCCGGCTTGCGGAATGGCGGTTCTTAAATATGTGTAGGTACCGTCCTCATACCGATAAATATCGATACCGCTGGTACCTGAACGCGGCATATGTCCGAATTGTGCGATGGAATCGTACACGATGCGAACGGCAATATACGGTGAATCGGTACGAAAACGAATTCGCCCGCCCGCCACATTGTACGCCAACGCGTGAACACCGCTGTTCGCTTGTGCGGCGACCTCGGGCGGTAAGCGATAAAAGGGGTAGGTGTTTTTCGGATCGTATAACCCGTAAATATCAAACGCTTCTTCCTTGACATCGTGCCACACGATATCCTCTTTCGTTACGGTCGGTTCAATGGCAAAATTGCGATCGACCAAAGAAATATCCATATCCATTACTCCTTTGCTTTAAACTAAAACAACTGTATCACAAGGAAAAATGCTTTTCAACCATTTTATCAAAAACAAAGGACATAAACTTAGAAATGTGTCATCTTTTTATAAAAAAGACTTGAAAACGACAGGGGGATATGGTACGATTACACCGTCGGTAAGTATCAATTACATAAAGGAGAGAAAGTTATGAACGCGAGCCTGAAAAAAGTGTTGTGCTTCCTTCTGGCAGTGGCAATGTGTGCGACGTTGGTTGCGTGCGGTTCAACGGATGATACCGTTACCACTACGACCGCCGGTGATACGGTAACCACTACCACGGTCGGTGACGATGACACCACTACGACGGTCGAAGGTGAAGATACCACCACCGCCGAAGGCGAAGACACCACCACGGTGGAAGGCGAAGACGTCATCACCACGGTCGAAGATGAAGTCACCACTACGGTCGAAGATGAAGTCACCACTACGATCAAAGACAAAACGACCACCAAAGACAAGGTGACCACCACCAAAAACAAGGTAACCACCACCAAAAACAAGGTGACCACCACCAAAAACAAGGTGACCACCACCACCAAAAACAAGGCGACCACCACGACCACGAAAAAGGTCAACAACGATTCGGCCATTTCCGGCGGTGTGTTGGGCGAAAGCGACAACAGCGGCAAAGGTCTTACCCGCGACGAAGTGATCGCGAAAATGCCTGCCAACCTCAAGAACACCAAAATCGTGTATTTCTACTGGCATAATCCGCACGAACGTATGGAAGGTTCCGCGCTCAAAGAATTCCAGCAGAAGACCGGTATTGAACTGGTATACGAAGAATCCAGCGCTAATGCATTCTACGATGAACTCACTGCTCGTGTGACCGCCGGCAATTCGCCCGATATGGTGCGTAACCGCTTTACCAGCGTGTACGCGCTTGCGGGTCTGCAACCGGTCGAGAACAGCGGTTTCGATTTCAGCGATCCTGAATGGGACAGATCCATTATGAGTGCCTACACCGTTAACGGCAAATGTTACGGTATCAACATCCGCAACTCCGCCATCCTGGACGTGCGTGTGATGTACTACAATCGCCGTGCGCTCAAAGCCACCAGCGGTCTGGAAGATCCGTATGAATTGTGGAAAAAAGGCGAATGGACCTGGGATAAATTCTGGGAGATGTGCGAAGCGTTCGTTGCCAGCAAACGCGGTGCTTCCGGCTACTACGGCGCGGCGTTCGAATACCAGAATGCCTATGCGGCGACCCGTTCGAAGGACTACATCTATTTTGACGCGACGACCAACAAGTACGTCAACAACATGAAAGACCCCGACATCATCACCGCGTGGACCATTACCAAAGAGAAATACGATCAAGGTATCCTCGTGTTCGGTGACCGTTTGACCGACTTTGACGAAGGCAAGATCCTGTTCTTCTCGTCCGGTCCGTTCTCCTGCCGTACGCTGGATCCTCGTCAAAAGGTCCTCAAAGTGAAGAAAAACCTCGGTACCGTTCCGATGCCGACCGATGAAACCACCAAATACACCCAGTTGTATGAAGTGACCGCGTTCGGTATTCCGATGGGTGCGAAAAATGCCGCTGCAGTACCGTACCTCGTTCGCTATATCACCGACCAGGCGTCGTACGATATGAGCGAAGTGTACTGCGACGAAAACGCACTCACCTCGGTCAACGAGATGATCTCCCGCGGTAACTTCATCGTGTCCCACGTTGCCGGTCATATTACCGGTTGGGCTGATAACCCGGTTACCGTGGATCTGTTGAGCGACAACCTGAAAACGGAACTTGACTCCAAATCTCCCGCAGTCGATGCGGCGATCGAAGAAGCCAACAATCGTTTGCAGACGCTCGGTCAAGCATAAGTATATTATAGTTTTACAAGCGTGGCGGTTCAAATGAACCGTCACGCGTTCCTTTTATCATAGCAGGACAAAATTTTATAAAATGTGGACATTTTTTTGTATACACTTGTCAAAAAAAGAAAGTTGTGCTAAGATGAAAGAGTGTTAAGATCGTTAGATTTTCCGTGATTTAAAAAGAATGAAGGAGGAAAAAACAATGTCTATCAAAAAAGTGCTGTGCTTGCTTTTAGCGGTGGCAATGTGTGCGACGTTGGTTGCGTGCGGTTCAACGGATGATACCGTTACCA
>CAYSPZ010000061.1:0-10053 GCA_964433065.1 uncultured Eubacteriales bacterium
AACTGCTAAAGCCCATTATTTATGCGGGTTTTCGGAAAAATCCTATAAGAGCACCTCGACCAATAAACGGAGATACCCAATCGGGTATCTCCGTTTATTCATTGATGCGGCAGAGTCGGCACCGCAAACGGTAGTCGCAGGTCAATGAAATGTACAAATAAGGGATGGACTCTCGTCCATCCCTTGTTTTAAATTATTCGTATTCCACGACGTTGACCCACGAGAGCAGTAGTTCGCGTTCGTGTTCGTTGCCTTTGACCGATTGCGAAGCGGCAACGATGGGCATCCATTTTTCAACGTATTGTCTTGCCGTATTGCTTTTTTTGCAGAACAGTTCCAAATATTTTTTGGCACCTCCGATATCCTCGTTCAGCCAGAACAGCAGATAGGTACGCGCGGCATCGGCGGACGCGTTGCCCTGTGTTGCGTGGGACCAGTCAAGGATGTAGGGGGTTCCGTCTTCGGTGATAATGATGTTGGAGGGGTTGAAATCGCCGTGACACACTTTGTTGTGTTTGGGCATTCCCTCCAAACGCGTATGCAGATCGTACCGCGTGGTGGCATCCAAAGAAGACTGACTGATCTTTCCGTTCATTTTATCCTTCAACTTGTTAAGGTGCGCACAGGTCTTGCCGTGCATGGTCAGTTGCAGTTCAACGAGCAACGAAAGGTATTCTTCCTTTTTGCTTTCGTCTTCTTCCATCAACTGTGCCAATGTTTTTCCTTCGATGTATTCCGAAACGATCGCCCATTTGCCATCTACCATCGTCACTTCCAGCACTTTGGGAATGTTCAGACCCGTTTCCTCGATCCGTGCTTGGTTGAGTGCCTCGTTTAACACGTCGGCTTTGGAGTAGTCCGCGTCAAACACTTTGACGCATCGGGCACCGTCGCGGTAGATCGTTTTGTGCGTTTTTACGGCGATTACCTGATCCAACTTCATCCTTGTTTCCTCCCTCCGTAATATGCGTTGAGGTACATCTGCTTGATCTCACTCATCAGCGGATACCGCGGATTGGCACCGGTACATTGGTCGTCAAACGCCTGTTCGACCATTTCGTCAAGCGTATCCAGAAAAACGGTTTCTCCGACACCGTAATCACGGATGGTCTTCTTGATCCCGACCGTTTCTTTGAGACGGTTGATCGTCGCAATGAGATTTTCCAGTTTTTCCTCGTCGCTGTTGCCGCCCAAATTCAAATAATCGGCAATTTCGGCATAACGCGCCAACGTATGCGGATGGTCGTATTGCGAGAACGTCCCCATCTTGGCAGGGGTTTCGGACGCATTGAAACGAAGGACCTCTTCAATCATCAAGGCATTAGCAATGCCGTGCGGCAGGTGATGGAATGCGCCGAGTTTGTGTGCCATCGAGTGGCACACGCCCAGAAACGCGTTGGCAAATGCCATACCCGCCATCGTCGCGGCATTTGCCATCTTCTCGCGCGCTTCGACGTCCGTCTGACCGTTCTCGTATGCGCGGGGAAGATATTTGAAGATATTTTTAAGCGCTTGCAAAGCCAGACCGTCGGTGTAGTCGGTGGCAAGCATGGCGGCATACGCTTCGAGTGCGTGGGTGACCGCGTCGATACCGGATGCCGCAGTAAGACCTTTCGGTGCGCTCATATGGAAATCGGTATCGATGATCGCCATATCGGGGAGTAATTCGTAGTCGGCAAGGGGATATTTGACACCGCTCGTTTCATCGGTGATGACCGCGAACGGTGTCACCTCCGAGCCGGTACCGGCAGAGGTCGGCACTGCGATGAAATAGGCTTTCTCGCCCATTTTGGGGAAGGTATACACACGTTTACGGATATCGATGAAGCGCATCGCCATATCCATAAAATCCGCTTCGGGATGTTCATACAGTACCCACATAATTTTTGCCGCATCCATCGCCGAACCGCCGCCGAGCGCGATGATGGTATCGGGCGCAAACGCCGTCATTTGTTTGGCGCCTTCCTTGGCATTTTGAAGGGTCGGGTCAGGTTGCACGTCAAAGAAGGTGGCGTGAGCGATCCCCATTTCATCGAGTTTATCGGTGATCGGCTTGGTATAGCCGTTTTGATACAGGAACGTATCGGTAACGATAAAGGCTTTTTTGGCACCGCGCACCGTTTTTAATTCGTCGAGTGCGACCGGCAAACAGCCTTTTTTGATGTATACCTTTTCAGGTGCACGGAACCAAAGCATATTTTCCCTTCTTTCTGCAACGGTCTTAATGTTTAACAGGTGTTTGACACCGACGTTTTCGGATACGCTGTTACCGCCCCACGAGCCGCAACCCAACGTGAGGGACGGTGCCAGTTTGAAGTTGTAAAGGTCACCGATACCGCCGTGGGAGGAGGGGGTGTTGACAAGAATACGGCAGGTTTTCATTCGGGCGGCGAACTCGTCGAGTTTTGCTTGTTCGGTCGCCGTGTCGAGATAAACGGAAGCGGTATGACCGTAGCCGCCGTCCGCCACCAATTGTTCGGCTTTGCACAAGGCATCTTCAAAGTCTGCCGCTTTATACATTGCCAGTACGGGACTTAGTTTCTCGTGGGCAAATTCTTCGGAAAGTTCGACGCTTTCCACCTCGCCGATGAGGATCTTGGTTCCTTCGGGGACGGCAACGTCGGCAAGCGCGGCAATCTTCGGCGCCGATTGACCGACGATCCTGGCATTAAGTGCGCCGTTGATGAGGATCGTTTTACGTACCTTTTCGGTTTCGTCGGGGGTGAGGAAATAACAGCCGCGTGCCACAAATTCCGCTTTGACCGCGTCGTAGATCGTTTCGGACACGATCACCGATTGTTCGGAGGCGCAGATCATACCGTTATCAAAGGTCTTGGAGTGAATGATGGAGTTTACGGCAAGGAGGATATCCGCCGAATCGTCGATAATGGCGGGGGTATTACCCGCGCCGACACCGAGTGCGGGTTTACCGCTGGAATACGCGGCTTTGACCATACCGGGACCGCCCGTTGCCAAAATAATGTCCGCTTCCTTCATAACGGTATTGGTCATATCCAGTGACGGGATGTCGATCCAGTCGATGATCCCTTCGGGAGCACCCGCCGCGACGGCGGCTTCGAGCACCAGTTTTGCCGCCGCAATGGTACTGTTTTTGGCTCTTGGGTGAGGAGAAATGATGATCGCGTTTCGCGTCTTCAAGGCGATCAAGCATTTGAAAATAGCGGTAGACGTGGGGTTGGTGGTCGGAATGACCGCCGCGATGACACCGATCGGTTCGGCAATCTTCTTGATACCGAACGCTTTATCCTCTTCGATCACACCACAGGTCTTGGTGTTTTTATAGGCGTTGTAGATGTATTCGGCAGCGTAGTTGTTTTTGATCACCTTGTCTTCCACGACACCCATACCGGTTTCCTCGACCGCCATTTTTGCGAGCGGAATACGCGCCTTGTTGGCGGCACAAGCGGCAGCCAAAAAGATCGCGTCCACCTGCTCTTGCGTATAGGTGGCAAAGATCGTTTGGGCTTGTCTGGTACGGGCAATCGCTTGTTCAAGTTTTTCGACACTGTCGACGAGATAGTTTCGGTTTTCCATAAGTCCCCCCTGTTTTGTTGCGACGAAGATCCACTGCATGTTGCATTTTGAAACGCAAAAACATAATTGTATTATACTGAGTCGTTTTACAAAAAACAACCTTCCGTGTCCCTTTTTCGAAAAAATGAGTTATTTAACCAAAAACAACACCGATCCCCCGATCGGTGTTGTTTTTTATCACAAAAGAGGATAACGGTTACAAAGTTAAAAAAACAATTTGCGCTCCATTACTTCACGGGCGGTGCGGTTGATCGCCAGATAGATGAGGGTGCCGCCAAGCAATGTCAGCACGATGAGCGGGTAGATCGACCAGCCGATAAAGCGGACGTCGAAGGTAACGTCGAGCAGTCGTTCGACCATCAGCATCAGTGCGCCGATCGCGATCAAGGCACCGCCCCAAATATACAATCTGCCTTTTTTAAGGTAGCGTAACAGGGTGACGACGGCGCAGATCACGGCACCGAAACCGACGGTTACGGGAAACGCAAAGCCCCAGAACCAGTGGCCGTCGGTTGCCAGATTGACGTAAAACAGATACGCGGTGATCGCGGCGACGTTACAGGGGGTGAAGATGACGGGGTTGGGCTTTGAAAACCACAGAGGTAACCCAAACATAAGGTACGCAAGTGTTAACCCGCCCGCAACGAAACCGAACCAACTGAGGGTACCGTCGGTCTGCCAATCGGACAGTAAACTGACGAAAACGGGAATGAAGAATAAGATCAGTATCGCGCCGTTCAAGCCTCTGGACGGTGGTTTAGGGTTCGGGCAACGGTCGGGCGGATACAGAGGGCGGACGGCGGGTTGTTTCACGTCGGGGTGATACACCGCCGTATCGCACAGCGGACAACGTTTTTCGGTGTCGCCGAGGCGGACACCGCAATTCACACAAAACATACGGATGCTCCTCTCAATTTTGATTGCTTTCTACCGTAACGGGAATGCCCATTTCTTGTAACACGGCAAAAAAGCGGCGTTCAAGTCCTGCATCACGGATGTTGCGAATGAAGTTGATATAGATGGTGTCGTCGTACGATATCACACCACAGTTGTAGGGCGCCGTTGCCTGCACACCGAGGATAAAGTCCATTCGGCGGATATACGGTTTCATCGCGTCGGGGACTTTGACAAGTCCGAGATTGGACAAGGTCAGACAGGATTTGCGTTCGCCGACGCTGTTAAACACCGCTTTCATCACCATATTTTTAATGGGGAGCGGGATCAGCCGTACCAGCGGATTGCGTTCGTCGTTGACGTTGGTGGCGATCACGCGGCTCATAAATTTGGGGGTGATCTCGGTACCCATCTTATGATGAATGACCGCGCAGATCTCTTCAAAGGTATACTCGCCCAGTCGCGGATCGAGTTCGGGAGTGGTATACATGGCGAAGTTGCGCAAGGTATTGCTCGGGAACAACTGTCTGAGATTGACGGGAATGAGCAGTTTGATGAGTTTTTGGCGGCGACGCGACGGCATTTGCTCGTTTTGCAGGTCAAGCAACGCGCGCATCATCACCGCACTTAAAAAGACGGTCACGGAATAACCGTAGCGGTGTGCCAGTTCCAGTGTTTCCTTGATCGGTAACCGAAAACAGGTAAGGTTCAAAAAGCCGTCGGGTTGTATCGCACCGCTCATATGCCACGCGTCGGTATCTTTTCGGCTGAGCGGGACGGTTCCCGCGTATTTCAAGAAACAATCTTCCCGTTCTTCGGGGCGCGGTTTCTCGCGCCGATCGAGCACACCGTGTTCCGACGGGACGGTGATGCGGTATTTCTGTTCCAGATACTCGGCGACCAGCGTTTTTAAGAAAACGAGCGCACCCGTACCGTCGGTCAGGGAATGAAAAAACTCGACCGCGATACGTTCGTGATACACGATGACGCGAAACGCGCACTTGTGCATTTCCTCACGGCTCATAAAGCAGAGCGGAAAACTGCGTTCTTCCTGTATCGGCGGTGCTTGTTCCACCTGCTGCAGGTAGTACCAAAAGACACCTTTGCGCAGTCGTGCCGCCATCACGGGGAAACGGGTGACGGCGATATCCAGCGCTGATTGCAGGATATCGACGTCCACCTCGTCACACAGTGTGACCGATTGACGGAAAACGTTGCTCCAATTTTTGCGTCTGGCGGCGGGGTATATTTTGGCGGCGTTGTCTAACCGCGCCCACCGCAACGATTTTTTGATCGTATTTGCCATTTCGTGTCACCTTATCATTTTCTGAAAAAGGCTACCGCGACGGCGCCCGGTCCCGCGTGGGTACCGATGACACTGCCGATGGTAACGTAGCGGACCGTTTCAAGTCCTTGATCCCATAACGGTTTACTGTCTTCGATGTATTTGGTGAGCAGTGCATCCGACAGACCGGTATAACCGAGCAGGACGGGTTTCGTAAAATCCACACCGCCCGCTTTTTCGATCTCCTGAACGAGCAGGTTATTGCCCATTTTGGATCCGCGCGCTTTGCCGAGCATTTGAATCTCACCGTCGATGACCGATAGGACGGGTTTGATGTTCAGTACCGCACCCGCGAACGCGACCGTTTTGGAGATGCGGCCGCCTTTTTTCAGGTATTCGAGCGTGTCGACCAGTGCGACGATGATGATCTTTTTCTTCTCTTCTTCCAACCGATCGGCAATGGTTTTGGCATCCAGACCTTCGTCCAGTAAGCCGAGTGCCCGTTCCACCAAAATACCGCCGCCGATCGCCGCCGTACCGCTGTCGACCACATAGACGTTGTCGTAGTCTTCTGCCGCGATCACGGCACTTTGGTAGGTACCTGACAGTTTCGATGCGAGGGTGATGACCACCGCGCTCTCCCCTGCTTCTTTCGCTTTGTCGAATTCGGGGATAAAGTCGGCGGGGGTGGCTTGACTGGTGGTGGGAAGCACGTCGCTTTCGACCAGTTTTTCGTAGAACGTTTTGTGGTCAATGGTGACACCGTCGACGTATTCCTCGTCATCGAAATGAACGGTGAGCGGCACGACGTGGACGCGGTTTTGCAATTGCGGCAACAAATCTGCCGTGGAGTCAACGATAATTCTGGTGTTCATAGTAACGTCCTCACTCGACTTCGACGATACCGTCGGCTTTTACGGTGACGGTCATACCGTCTTTGACATACGCTAAGAACTCGTCGCCGAGCGAGTCGACGACCGGCATCGACACACCGTCGACCCATACGTCCGCGAGGACGGCACCTGCCGCGGCGAGCGAGTCAATGTGGTTGGCGAACAGCATACAGGCGGGGTTTTTCTGCATCGCACACGCGCAGTAGATGACCAGACCGCCGGTGGTGGAGCCGATGGTTTGCGGCAGACAAAGGGCTTTGCCGAGCAGGGGTTTTCCGTGAAGGTCGCGGTTGTTCTGGTCACCGCATTTGACCTCCTTGTCGCCGAACTGCAGAGCCATTTGCAGAGATGCCAACGTATTAAAGCCTTCGGTGGTAACGACCGCAGGGGCGGTCACTTCACCGGGGGCGATCACTCTTCCTTTAAACTGTTTCATGGTTATTTCCCTCCCGTGATGGTGTGTAAGATCTCGGCATCGGTGTAGTACCGCGCACTGGTATAGGTACGCAGTTTATTGGACGAGGTGATGACCGGCATCGTTTTACACAACGGATTGTTCATATACATAAGCGGACAGATGTAGGAGGTGACCACACCCATCTCTTTAAGTTTGGCGGCATAGGGGGTCTGTTCGAACGCTTTGAGCACGTTGGGTGCCGCCGTGAAGACGGTGGGAATGGTGACCTTTTTCTTGCCGTTTTGCGCTAACCGTTCGCTGAGTTTGACCGTCCAGTCGGTGAGTTGCGCCAATGACAGGTGAGGGCAACCGACGAAACAGAGTTTCGGTTTTGCGTCGGGGTTTTTCCAGATCACGGGGTAGTTTTGTTTGACGCGTTCCAGTTCGGCATCGTCGATGATATATTCTTTGGCACCCTCGACGATCAGGTCTTTGCCGAGATCGACCGCTTCGGGGGTCAGACCGTCGATGTGATACAGACCGACCGCGCCGTTGGAGGCGGTTGCCGCGCCGAAGTCTTTTAAGTAGGCGCACGCGTCGTCGTTCAGGTCGTTGCCGAGCCACCGATCCAAGCCGTAGATGTACGGGACGTCTTCCATCACTTTCATACCGATGGCGGAACCGAGCAGTTGTGCTTCGGGTTTCTTTGTGGTGTTGATTTTGACCATCCAGGTGGCTTTTCTGCCCTCGTCGGTGAGCAGACCGAAGTACGGTACGTAGCCGACGATGGAACCCATAATGTCGATGATACCCGAGTTGCGGTTGCATCGGGCGCCAAGTACCGAGTTGGCATACACCACCGCGCTGGATTCCGCCCACGAAAGCACTTCGCCGCGCGCGGGTTTATTGCCGACTTCGTCCATATAGCAGGTGCAACTGAACGCATTTTCGTCCATCAGACCGAGTTTTTTGAGTTGTTCTTCGTAGAAATCCTGTTTGGTATACATAAAGTTGTTGAATACCACGTTTTGCAGGAAGTTGGCGGGGACGTTTTTGTCCAGCGGACGGGGGTCGACCGAAAATTGTTGTCCCGACGCGACACCTGCGTCGAGCAGTTGTTGCATGAGGTCGTATACGGGGGACATCACTTTCAGTCCGAAAGAGGTGACGAGGTGGTTGTACTTAGAGGTGATGGGAACTAATTTTTCCGCTTCGAACGCGTCGCCGTACATCACCAACGTTTTCATCACTTTGGCGAGGGTCTCCCCTTTTTCGCCGTTTAAGATGGCTTGTTGTTCGGGTGTGAGTATCATATCGTTTCTCCTTTACAGTTTCATACAAACGTCCCACGCACCCCAGATGACCGTGCGCAGGTTGCCGACTTTGGACGCGTCGCCGACGACGTGGATATGTTTGCCTTTTTTAGCGATCGGGGCGGGGTCGTAGCCGACCGACACGACCACCGAATCGGCGTCCAGTTTGCTGAGGTTGCCGTTTTTGTCTTTTACGGTGACGAAACCGTCGCCGATCTCGTACACGGCGGTTTCCAGATGCACGGGAACCTGATTGGTTTTAAAGAAGTCGCGCAGGTAACTGGTATTGGCGAGGCAGACACCTTTGGCGGTGATGAGGTCATCCTGCATTTCAACGATGGTGGGGTGTTTGCCTTGCAGGTAGAGTTCGTAGGCGATCTCACAACCCGTCAGACCGCCGCCGATGACGGTGACCTTCTCGCCGACCGTTTTGTTGCCGAGCAGGTAGTCGGTCGCTTCGATGGCGGTATCGGCACCTTTGATCGGCAGACGTTTCGCTTTCGCGCCGGTGGCGATGACGATTTCGTCTGCGTCGAGGGCGGACAGGTCGGTGATCTCGGTGTTCAGGTTGACCGTGATGGGGTAGCGGGACAGTTCGCGGATATACCACGCGATCAGAGCGCGGTCTTTTTCTTTAAACGAGGGGGCAGCCGCCGCGACAAAGACACCGCCGAGCGTATCGGTCTTTTCGTACAGTGTGACGGTGTGACCGCGTTTGGCGAGAAGGATGGCGGATTCCATACCGCCGATACCGCCGCCGATCACCGCGATCTTTTTGCTCTTTTTGGCGGGTTGGATGTGGTATTTTTTGGATTGCATCGTCTGCGGATTTAACGCGCAGCGCGCAAGACCCATCGTGTCGGTGAGGTCCTGTGTGTTGGCATGACCTTTGGAGGAGGAGAAGTTGAAGCAACCCGCGTGACAACAGATGCAGGGTTTGATCTCTTCGGTGCGGTCTTCGATCAGTTTGGTGATCCATTCGGGGTCGACCAAGAATTGACGGGCGACACCGACCGCGTCGATCCTGCCGTCGGCAACCGCTTTCGCACCGACTTCGGCATCCATTCTGCCCGCGCAGACGACGGGGATATCGACGAATTGTTTGATGTGTGCCACGTCGTCGAGGTTGCAGTTTTCGGGCATATACATCGGCGGATGTGCCCAGTACCACGAGTCGTAGGTGCCGTTATCGGCATTGAGCATATCGTAGCCGGCATCCTGCAGGTATTTTGCCGCTTTTTCGGATTCCGCCATCGATCTGCCGACTTCGGTGTAGTCTTCGCCCGGCATGGCGCCTTCGCAGAAACCTTTCATTTTGGATTCGACCGAGTAGCGCAGGGAGACGGGATAATCATCGCCGCAGACTTCTTTGATGGCGGCGACCACCTCGGCGGCAAAACGGTAGCGGTTTTCGAACGAGCCGCCGTAGCGGTCGGTACGTTTATTGAAGAATTCAATGGCGAACTGATCCAACAGATAGCCTTCGTGTACCGCGTGGACTTCCACGCCGTCCACCCCTGCGTCTTTACACAGTTTGGCGGTCTTGGCAAATGCTTCGATGATCTCGTGGATCTGTTCGACCGTCATTTCGGGACATTCGATGTCGTGCGCCCAACGCGAGGGTTGGGGGCTGGGACTTGCCAGTTCGTGAGAAGTGTCGATGATGGGTTTGACGATCGCGCGGGTGAGTTTGTTTTTGTGAAGCGGCGCGACCAG
>CAYSPZ010000062.1:0-9593 GCA_964433065.1 uncultured Eubacteriales bacterium
GAGCATTCGCTTGACGTGCGAAGGGTCAGCGGTTCAAGTCCGTTAACGTCCACCAGAAAAGAAACACCTTTTGTCTACCAGACAAAAGGTGTTTCTTTTCAACTAAATCCGCCCTTGCGGACGGGATAAATCCCACTTAGTAGGATGAAGTCACTTCGTGATGAAATTCGACTTCGTCGAGAGATGGACGGATTTAATTTCATCTGCACAGCAGATTTCATCCGAGCAAAGCTCGGATTTCATCGCGCCTTGCGCGATTTCATTGAAAAGTTTTGTGTGCGCTGATATCGTCTTGACATAGTTAAGCCCCCTATTGCAGGTATCATCCTGCAGTAGGGGGCATTTTATCTATCGTCCGTTTTTACCGGACTTGTTCGAAATATTGTCGTCGGGGTTTGTTTGTAATTAAAGACCGAAGGTTTCTTTGAGGTATTGGCGGCTTTGACGCATGGCTTCCATCGGTTCGATGTCGGTGAAATAATCTTGTTCGACGATCAGCACTTTTACGTCGACATCCTCACAGGCGGAAAGGATCTCCGCCATACTGTTACGTCCTTGCCCGAGCGGAACCAGACGGAAATCGCTTTTGCTCTCAGCATCGCCGATATCTTTGCCGCTCGCGTCGATCAACGCGAACGGTTGATCGTCACGCAGTTCACTGCAAGCAAAATCTTTCAAATGAACCACGTTGATGCGGTCGCCGTATTTGCGGATGTATTCCGCCGCGTTCACCTGACCGTAGGTCATCCAGCAGGTGTCCGGTTGAGGGTCCAGATAACCGTCCAACTCTTCCATCATAATGTCGTACAGGTAACGGTCCCCCATCTTTTTGAATTCAAAGTTGTGATTGTGATACAAAAGGGTCATACCGTTTGCCTTTGCACCCTTGGAAACCGTAATAAAATCGGCTTTGACCGCTTCCCAGTTGGGGGTATCGGGTTGGTTTTCGGGGCCTAACCACGGAACAACGATATGTTTGATACCGTAGGTCTTAAAGTAATCAAACGCTTCCTGACCTTTTTCCAAAAAGAGTTCGTAGCCCTGATGTGCGGAGAAAACTTTCAGTCCGATCTCGTCCAGCAACGCTTTGATCTCTTCGGCGGTCTTATCGGCGTAGTAGCCGGCAAATTCAACGTAGTCGTAGCCCATCTCTTTGACGGCGCGAAGGGTACCTTCGAAATCGTTACGAAGATCGTCGCGTACACTATACAGTTGAATACCGACCGGAATCTTTTTCATATTATACCTCCGGAATGTCGATAACGACCTCACGACCCAATGCGGACGATTTCATAATACCGTCGATGATCGCCTGATTGTACAGGATCTCGGAAGACGGAACGGGCGCGGGGGTGCCGTTCTTGCAAGCGTCGAGGAAGGTACGGATCTTCAGGTCAAAGAGGCTTTCGCCCATTTCAATGATCGGGATCTTGGTTTCGGTCTGTAAGCCGGCGACTTCGTGGTAGAGGATCATCTCACCGCCGACGGTGCCGTTCCAGCATTCGGTGGAGGGGATCCGCAGACCGCCTTCGGTACCGAGAATGATGGTATCGCCGGGGGTATCCATATTCATTGCCCACGCAATACGGAAGTCAAGAACGATATCCCCTTCGAGGCGGATAAATGCCGCGCCGAAATCATCAACACCAAATTTCTCAGCGTATTCGGGGTGGGTGGGATAATAGCTCGGACGGGTGCCGAAATAGGAAGATTTGAAGCCGCTGACGGTCAACGGTTTCGGATAACCGATCGCGTTAAGTACCATATCAAGCGAATAGCAGCCGATATCGCCGAGCGCGCCGATACCCGCGGTCTCGTCTTCGATGAAGGTGGTGCCGAACGGGGTCGGGATACCGCGACGTCTGCCGCCGCCCGTTTGAATGTAATAGATTTTACCGAGAACACCCGATTCGCAGATCTTTTTGATCTCTTTCATATTGGCGTCCATACGAGGTTGGAAACCGATGGAGAGGACTTTGCCGCTTTCTTTTTCGGCGCGGATGATGTCGACCGCCTCTTTGGTGGTGACACACATCGGTTTTTCGAGAAGGACGTTAATACCTTTTTTCAGTGCATAAATGGTGGGTGCTGCGTGTTGGCGGTTGTAGGTGCAGACCGACACTGCGTCAAGTTGCAAACTGTCATCGTCCAACATTTCTTCGTGGGACTGATAGCATTTAGCATCTTTGATATTCCATTTTTCAAAAAACGCCTTTGCTTTACCGGGAACGATATCCGCGCCGGCAACGATCTCGACGTCGGGTTGGTTCAGATATGCTTGCATATGTGCACCCGCGATCCAACCGGTACCGATGATACCGACACGGAGTTTACGGGTTGCATCGACCGACGTTTTCTCTTGATTTTCTTTGAATGCGTCCAAACTGGTGGTGGTTCCTGCCATAAAAATGACCCCCAATATAATAAGTTTGACATCCCGTTGGAACTGTCATCTTCTTTATATATTCTTTTTCGCCTTTTGTCAATGATATTTTTTTAATATTTTTGATCTTTTTAATGTTTTTGATATATAATTTGCATAAGAAAAAATCCTTGTTCCAAAGAACAAGGATTTTTGGTGCGAGGAATGGGACTTGAACCCACACGTCATTTGACACACGCACCTCAAACGTGCCTGTCTGCCGATTCCAGCATCCTCGCGTAACATTCGGTATTATACCACTGCATTTTACAGATGTCAACAGTTTTTCGCGATAGTTTTTTTATTTTGTTTATACGCAGTTCACAAATATCGTTTATACTGGAAACGAAAACCATTACAGAAGGGTCTTGTGCATGTTAGAACTTAAAAATATTCGCAAAGAATATCCTGCCGGAAATTTGACGGTACACGCACTTAAAGGAATCTCGCTTCAATTTCGGGATCACGAATTTGTATCGGTGTTGGGTCCGTCGGGGTGCGGCAAGACGACAATGCTCAATATCATCGGCGGTCTGGATCAATATACCGAAGGCGATCTGATCATCAACGGTACGTCGACCAAACAGTTTAAAGATCGCAACTGGGACGCGTACCGCAATCACTCGATCGGGTTTGTGTTCCAGTCGTACAATCTTATCCCCCATCAAAGCGTGTTACAGAACGTGGAACTCGCGTTGTCGTTGTCGGGAGTATCCAAACACGAACGGCGTCGCCGTGCAATCGAGGCGCTGGAGCAGGTCGGGTTAGGCGATCAATTGCGTAAAAAGCCGAGCGAAATGTCGGGCGGACAGATGCAACGCGTGGCGATCGCCCGTGCGTTAGTCAACAATCCTTCGATCATTCTGGCAGACGAACCGACGGGTGCACTCGATACCGAAACCAGTGTACAGGTGATGGACATCTTAAAAGAGGTGTCAAAAGATCGTCTGGTCATTATGGTCACCCACAACCCCGATCTGGCACAAACGTATTCCACCCGTATCATTCGGATGTTGGACGGTGTCATCACCGACGATTCCGCACCGCTCACCGACGAGGAGTACCGCGCCGAGCAACAAAAAAAGGAAGCGTTAAGCGAGAATAAAAAGAAGGAAAAATTACCGTCGATGTCGTTTGCGACCTCGTTCGGTCTGTCACTGAAAAATCTGTTCACCAAAAAAGGACGGACGGCGCTCACCTCTTTTGCGGGCAGTATCGGTATCATCGGTATTGCGCTGATTTTAGCCGTTTCGCAGGGTATGACCCGTTACATTGACATTCTGCAAGAGGATACCCTTTCCTCCTATC
The DNA here is from genome assembly GCA_964433065.1 of uncultured Eubacteriales bacterium. Taxonomy (GTDB): domain Bacteria; phylum Bacillota; class Clostridia; order Oscillospirales; family Acutalibacteraceae; genus RGIG3009. The sequence continues at coordinate 3,731 of CAYSPZ010000062.1, forward strand.
CCCTCACGTTGGAAGCGCAGCACATCGATGCGGGGTCATTGTTGCAGACCTTTATGGGCACTGCTTCATCCCACCACGAACATGACAAAGACGCGGTGTATCAGAAGTCGGTGGTATATGATCTGATCAATGCACTCAACAATCTGGATACCAACGAAAACGATCTCAAATCGTTTAAAACGCATCTGGAAAAGATCCTTGACAACCAAGAAACTTTCCCCTCCCTGTACGAGGCAATCAACGGCGTTTCATATACTTACGATTTAGAGTTGCTCGTCTACACCAAAAACGTAGACGGTACCATCATTCGGTCGGACAGTTCCGAACTGTTACAAAAAATGGTAGCGGAATATATGGGGATGAATATGTCCAATATGACCGATTCGTCCTCGTCGTCGATGGCATCGATGTTTATGCCGGGCAGTGCGATGCAAGCCAATCTGTGGCAGGAGATATTGTCCGCGAAAGACGGCGGATTGATCAATCCGTTGTTTGAAAAACAATACGATCTCATTCACGGGTCGTGGCCGAACGACTACAATGAAGTCGTGCTGGTGGTGGACGAGAACAACGAGTTGGACGATATGACCTTGTACGCACTCGGTTTGAAATCGCAGGAAGAGATCGATGCGATCATGGATGCCGCCATCAATCAGACCGACATCGAATTCCCGTCGAAAAAATGGACGTACGAAGAGATCTGCGCAATGGAGTTCCGTACCATCTTGAATGCGGATTGTTATTCGCTGGACGATAAGACGGGGTTATACAACGATCTGCGAGAAACCGAAGCAGGTCTTAAATACCTGTACGATAACGCGCTCAAATTGAAGGTGACCGGCATTATCCGCCCCAACGAGGATGCCGTTTCCACCATTCTTACCGGTTCGATCGGGTATACAAAAGCACTCACCGAATACGTCATCGAGCATACCAAAGAGTCGGCGGCGATCAAAGCGCAACTGGAAAAGCAAGATACCGATATCTTTACGGGATTACCGTTTAAAGAAACGAGCGGATCGTTGACCGACGAGGAAAAAGAAACCGAATTCCGTCAGTATATTGACGGGTTGTCGTTACAGGAAAAAGCCAATGCCTACGTGGAAATTATGAGCATTCCGTCCAAAGAACAACTGGACAGCAGTGTGAAGACCGCCATGAAGGATATGACCCGTGACAAGATGGAAACGACACTCAAGCAGGCGCTTACCCAGCAAATGAGTTTGAGTGAAAGTGACGTAGAAGCCTATCTGTCGTCGATGAGCGACGAGGATATGACCGAGATGTACACCGAAATGGTCGCGGAACAGGTGAAGATGCAATATGCCAAGCAGGTGCAACAACAAATGGCGATGCTTAACACCGAACAGTTGGCAGGTGCATTAGCGATGGCGTTGCCGAATTACACCGCCGAACAATGCGCCGTATACTACGAAGAGTTGCTCACCTTCTCCGATTCGTCGTATGACGACAATCTGCTGAAACTGGGATATCTGGATCTTAACTCCCCCTCTACCATCAATCTGTATGCCTCTACGTTTGAGGGGAAAGATACCATTGAAGCGATGATCGAAGAGTACAACGACGGTGTGGAAGAATTGTCCCGCATCACCTATACCGACTACGTGGGCATTATGATCTCGTCCATCACCACCATCATCAACGCCATCACCTACGTGTTGATCGCGTTCGTTGGGATCTCGCTCGTGGTATCCTCCATTATGATCGGTGTCATCACACTCATCTCGGTGCAGGAACGCACCAAAGAGATCGGTATTCTCCGCGCCATCGGCGCTTCCAAACGCGAGGTGTCGAGTATGTTTAACGCGGAAACAATCATCATCGGTTTCACGTCGGGTCTGTTGGGTGTGGGTATCACCTACCTGTTGTGTATTCCCATCAATCTCTTACTCCACGCGTTGACCGGTATTGCCGCTTTGAATGCGTTCTTACCGGTGGAAGCCGCCGTTATTCTGGTTGCCATCAGTGTGGTGCTCACCTTGATCTCAGGCATCATCCCCTCCCGCAGTGCCGCTAAGAAAGATCCCGTTGTGGCTTTGCGCACCGAATAAATCCATCAAAGCGGTCGGAAGTTTCTTCCGACCGCTTGCCTTATTTTCTTCTTTGGTATATAATAAACGATGTAAAATCAGATAAATTCAGGAGAAACAGTATGGAACGTTATACCGTGACGGGTATGAGTTGTGCCGCGTGCAGTGCGCGTGTGGAAAAGGCGGTATCCGCCGTTTCGGGGGTGACCGCGTGTTCGGTCAATCTATTGACCGGTTCGATGGGTGTGGAAGGTGCCGCCTCCCCCGCCGACGTCGTACGTGCGGTGGAGCAAGCAGGGTATGGAGCCTCCCCTGTAACCGCAGAGAAACCGAAACAGACGGCAGAAAAAGACGATAACACACGACCGATCGGTCTGCAACTGGTCGTTTCGGCGGTTTTGTTGGTATTGCTTATGTACGTTTCGATGGGACATACCATGTGGCATTGGCCGTTGCCGTCTTTCTTTGAACACAATCCGCTCGCAACGACATTGTTACAAGCCATCTTATCCGCCGCTATTTTAGTGATCCATCAACGGTTCTTTATCAACGGATTCCGCGGTGTGTTAAACCGTTCCCCCAATATGGATACGTTGGTAGCGCTCGGGTCGGGGGCCTCGTTCGCATACAGCACCGTTGTCCTGTTTTTAATGGCGGACGCGGTACGGACGGGAAACGCAACGCTCGTATCGACGTATACACACGATCTGTATTTCGAGTCGGCGGCAATGATACTGGTACTTATCACCGTCGGAAAACTGTTAGAAGCCCGTTCAAAAAGCAAAACGACCGATGCGTTGCGTTCGTTAATGGCATTGGCACCGAAGACCGCCACCGTGATACGGGGTGATACCGAGGTGACCGTAGCGGTCGACGAGGTCAGAAAAGGCGATATTTTCGTGGTACGACCGGGGGATGGCATTCCCGTTGACGGGGTGGTATTGGACGGTGTTTCAGCGGTAAACGAAGCGGCACTGACGGGCGAAAGTATCCCCGTTGACAAAAAAGTCGGCGATACCGTATCCGCTTCTACCATCAACCAATCGGGATTTTTGCGATGCGAGGCAGTTCGTGTAGGCGAAGACACCACCCTGTCGCAGATCATTCAAATGGTGAGCGATGCCGCCGCTACCAAAGCACCCATTGCCAAGATTGCCGATAAGGTGTCGGGTATTTTTGTACCGATCGTGATCACGATCGCATTGATTACTGCGTGCGGATGGTTGATCGCCGATCAGACGGTCGGTTTTGCGATTGCAAGAGGTGTGTCGGTATTGGTGATCAGTTGCCCATGCGCACTCGGACTGGCAACCCCCGTTGCGATCATGGTGGGAAACGGGAAAAGTGCCAAGCACGGTGTACTGTTCAAGACCGCCGTTTCGCTTGAAAATGCGGGTAAAGTGCGGATCGTGGTACTGGACAAAACGGGAACGGTTACCGCCGGTATTCCGCAGGTGACCGACATTTTACCGTTTGGCACCGACGAAACGTCGCTTCTGTCGCTGGCATACGGATTGGAACAACACAGTGAACACCCGTTGGCAACCGCCATCGTACGGGAAGGTGAAGCGCGGGTGCTCTCCCCTGCTTCGGTCACCGATTTTGAGGCGGTCGCGGGAAGCGGTGTGACCGCATTGCAAGGCAATTCACGGTTACACGGCGGTAATCTCGCGTATATACGCGAACAACTGCCTGTATCCGACGAGATCGAACAACACGCAAAACGTCTGGCAAAAAGCGGTAAGACCCCGTTGTTTTTCGCAAAAGACGGGGTATTGCAAGGTATCATCGCGGTGGCAGACACGGTGAAAGAGGACAGTGCCGAAGCGATCGAGACATTACGGGAAATGGGGTTACACACCGTTATGTTGACGGGCGATACCCTTCATACCGCCGAAGCGATCGGCAAACAGGTGAAGGTCGACGAGATCGTCGCCGACGTCCGACCGCAGGAAAAAGAAGCGGTGATCCGCCGTTTACGCGAACAGGGTAAGGTGATGATGGTCGGCGACGGGATCAATGACGCGCCTGCGCTCACCCGCGCGGATATCGGTGTCGCGATCGGTGCGGGAACCGACGTTGCCGTTGACGCGGCGGATATCGTGTTGGTCAACAGTCGGTTATCCGACGTTCCTGCCGCGATACGGCTCAGCCGCGCGACCTTACGGATCATTCACCAGAATCTGTTCTGGGCATTTATTTACAACGTAATCGGTATTCCGCTTGCCGCAGGGGTATTCATCCCTCTGCTCGGTTGGCAATTAAACCCGATGTTCGGTGCCGCCGCGATGAGTTTATCGAGTTTTTGTGTGGTGTCCAACGCGTTACGATTAAATCGTTTTAAATGGCATACAACAAAGCGAAAGGAGAAACAAACGATGGTCAAAACAATGCATATTGAAGGAATGATGTGCCCACACTGTCAAGCGCGCGTACAAAAGGTGTTGGAGGAACTTCCCCTTGTGGAAAAAGCCGCAGTCAGTCACGAGAACGGTACGGCGGTGGTCACCTTAACGCAATCGACCGACGATGCCGTTTTAAAAGCCGCCGTTGAAGCGCAAGGATATACGGTTACTTCGATCGAATAACAAGAAGGTCGGCAGACAAACGTCTGCCGACCGTTTTTTATTGTTCGATCTCCATCACGGTCGCGACCCCGTCGCTTACCGTAAAGTGCACGTCCATACCGCCGAAACGCATACTGTACCGCCTGTTTGGATCGTCCGCCTGATACGACGGGCGGGGGTCTTCCGCCAAACACGCGATCAATGGTTCGCGTTTATCTTCGGGAATCTTCTGTAATAAGGTGTCGTCGATCCGCACCTGTAAATGCCTCACCACCGCATCTTCCGCAAAACCGCCGATCGCATCGGGATGGCAGTCGGCATACGGCAAATACGGTTTGATATCGTAAATGGGTGTACCGTCGAGCAGATCGGCACCGCCGACCAACAGGACGTCGCCGTCGACGGGATGGTGTTCGATCCCTAAAAAGGTCACGCAGGACAAGCCGATGGGATTGGGGCGAAACGGCGAACGGGTCGCAAAGACACCCATACGGCGATTACCGCCCAGTCGCGGCGGACGAACGGTCGGTGACCATTCATCGCGGTGCGCTTTGGAGAAATCGAAGATCAACCACAAATGGGAAAACCCGTCGATGCCGCGCAACGCATCAGGGTTGCGGTAAGGCGGTTCAAAGACGATCCGTCCGACCAGCGACGGGACCCGTCCGCTCTGGCGGGGAATACCGAACTTTTCGTCAAAATCCGTACGGATATGGGCGATCGGTTTCATACCTTATTCTCCTTACAGCATATCGGCTAAATCGAGCAACAACCGCTCGGTCTTTTCCCAACCCAAACAAGGGTCGGTAATGGATTTACCAAACACGTGTTCACCGGCGGTCTGTGCGCCGTCTTCGATATAACTTTCGATCATCAACCCCTTGACCAAACGGCGGATATCGTCGTTTTGGCGACGGCTGGTCGCGATCTCTTTGGCGATGCGGATCTGTTCGAGGTATTTTTTACCCGAGTTAGCGTGGTTGGTATCCACGATCGCCGACGGGTTTTGCAGACCACTTTCGACATACAATTCGTGTAATTTGAGCAGATCTTCGTAGTGGTAGTTGGACACGCTCTTACCCGCAAAATCCAGATAACCGCGCAAAATAGCGTGTGCATACGGGTTGCCGCTGCTTTGCACTTCCCAACCGCGGTAGATGAACATATGCTTGCCCTGCGCCGCTTTGATCGCGTTTATCATAATGTGCAAGTCCCCACCGGTGGGGTTTTTCATACCGACCGGTA
>CAYSPZ010000063.1:0-9354 GCA_964433065.1 uncultured Eubacteriales bacterium
TCGCGTTCCTTACATTCCTCTACCGTATACTTGGGAGTGTCATCCAGCCGGTAATCAATGAATTCCAGCATTAAGTTCCCCGTATAATCGGTGATCGCGGTGGCATCGTTGAAGACGTCACGCAGACCCTCCTCCAAGAACCAACGATACGAATCCTTCTGCACTTCAATGAGGTTGGGCATATCCAACACTTCATTGATCTTCGCGAAGCTCATACGGGTGGTTTTTCCCAGTTGTACCGGTTTGATATTAACCATAGGCTTCCATCACTCCTGTTTATGAATTACCTGCCGTTTGCACGGCAAAGACACGGGTTTGCTACGGTCGTTCATCGGCAAGATTTGGCAGAAAAAAGTATTGCATTTTTATCGCATTTGTGATACACTATATACGATAATTCGCCTATCTCCCCATGATGATACAGTATACTATCATACAGGATTTTTTTGATGTTGTCAATGCATTTTCGAAAATTGACAGCTTTTTTTATATAATTTTTCGCTTTTTCCAAAATTTTGGATTTTTACCCCCGAACAGATGGAAAAAGTTACCGAAAAAGAGAGCAAGGAACACACGGCTGGGTTGTTTGTTTTGAAGGAAGGATGTTCACAATGAAGCAAGGAAAACGGTTGACAAAAGCGGTGGCATTACTCGTTTTGGTATGTCTGTTGACGACACTGTGCGGTTGCACGGGGAACGGGCAGAGCGATACCACCACGACGGCGGGTACCACCACCGTACCGACCACCACCCGCACCACCGGTACCCCCACTACCTTTTATGCGGCGGCAGAGCCGACGCTGGAAGTGAGCAGTCCGACGGGTGAGCGTCCCAACGCTGAAGCGATGGAACGGTTGGCATCGCTGTGCAAAGCCTACAAAGGGCAAGTGTCTTTATATTATAAGGATTTAGAGAGTGGGTACACCATCATGTTCGCGCCGGATGAGCGGTATCAGGCGGCGAGCGTTATCAAGGCGCCGTACGTGAAATACCTGTTGTCGACGGGGGTGGACCTGAACGAAGAACTGACCTTGCAAAACAAGCAAGGGTATTCGTACGTTGACCAGTTCCCGACGGGTACGAAAATCAAGGTCGGCGACTTGATGGAATACGCGGTGCGGTACAGCGACAATACCGCGTACCAGATGCTCAACAAACGGTTCGAGTTTACGGGGTTCAACGCGTATTCCGACAGTGTCGGCGCGACCTGTAACAAAAAAGCGAACCTGACCCTGCAGATGCCTAAACCGCGCTTCGGATATCTGTCGGCGCGGGACGTGGGGTTGTATTTTGAAGATATCGCGGCATATATCAACAAGGGTGACGACAATGCGAAGAAACTGTTTGCGTGGATGATCACTACCACCGACCTGCAACAGTTGCCGGAAGGGTATTCGGGTAAGACGTACGATATGGAAAACTTACGCGATCCTGCCGCGCTGGATGCCGCGTACAACGCGCGGTTTGAGGGATATACCATCGCGCACAAATACGGGCGGATGGATTCCACCTCGGCATGGAGTCGCGCGTATCACGACGGCGCGATCGTGTGGCGCGATCACCCGTACGTATTGGCGGTGACCACCAACCTCGACGCGACCAAGAGCGATGCGAACGAATTTTATCACGACGTGGCATCGTTGGTCGATCAGATCCACAACGCGTGGTACCAATATTAAAAGGAGAGCCGATGTTTCAAAGCAGGAAACATCGGCTTTTTTTGACAAAAAAATTGACGGGTACAGGGGAATGTGCTACAATACGGTTATTATCATATGGTATCACCATCGCAAAGAAGGGTTTTATATGCGCATTGTTGTAAAAGTCGGTACGTCCACGCTTGCTCACGCGACGGGGCATTTGAACATCCGTCGGGTGGAGGAGTTGTGCCGCGTATTGAGTGATCTGAAAAACGCGGGTCACGAAGTGATCTTGGTTTCGTCTGGCGCTATCGGTATGGGTGTCGGGAAACTGGGGTTAAAAGGCCGACCGCAGGATATGGCGACCAAACAAGCCGCCGCCGCGGTGGGACAATGCGAACTGATGTATACTTACGACAAATTGTTTGCGGAATACAACCACACCGTTGCACAGATCCTGCTGACCGGTGCGGATCTGCGGGACGATGGACGGCGAGGGAATTTCCACAGTACCTTGTTCCGTCTGCTCGAGATGGGTGTGTTACCGATCATCAACGAAAACGACAGTGTGGCGACCGACGAGATCTCCATCGGTGACAACGACACGCTCGGTGCGATCGTGGCGGTCAACGCGGAAGCGGATCTGCTGATCTTGTTGTCGGATATCGACGGGTTGTACGATGCCGATCCGCACCAAAATCCCGATGCGAAATTGTTACCCGTCGTGCGGGAACTGACCGACGATATTTTGAAATTGGCGGGTGGTAAAGGCTCGTCGCTCGGTACGGGCGGTATGACCACCAAACTGCAGGCGGCGAAGATCGCGACCGAAGCGGGGATCGATATGGTGATCGCCAACGGTGCCGATCCGCAAAATCTCTACCGCATTGTGGACGGCGAGGCGGTCGGCACGCGGTTTGTAGGAGAATGATAGTGATGACGACACAGGATATTTTACATACCGCCAAAGCGGCGGCGCCGACAGCGGCGGTGCTTACCACCGAACAGAAAAATGCGGCATTGTTACAGATGGCAGACTGTCTGGTCGCACACACCGATGCGATCTTACAGGCGAACGCGCAGGACGTGGAAGCGTCATGCGGGGTGTTGTCCGACGTGATGATCGATCGCTTAGCGTTGACCGAGTCGCGTATTCGCGATATGGCGGACGGGATCCGCGCGGTCGCGGCGCTGGAAGACCCTGTCGGTCGGGTGCTGGAACACATCGACACCGAAACGGGTCTGCACATTGATAAAGTCAGCGTCCCGATGGGGGTGACGGCGATGATCTACGAAAGCCGTCCCAACGTGACCTCCGACGCGGCGGTACTGGCATTCAAGAGCGGTAATGCGTGTGTGTTGCGCGGCGGTAAAGAGGCATTCCGTTCTTCGCTTGCGATCGTGGAAGCGTTGCGCGAAGGGTTAAAAAGCGCCGGTATCTGTGAAGATCTGATCCAGTTGGTGCGGGATACCACGCGGGAAAGTGCGCGGGAACTGATGACCGCCAAAGGGTTGGTGGATCTGCTCATTCCGCGCGGCGGTGCGGGACTGATCCGCAGTTGCGTGGAAAACGCTACCGTCAATTGCATTGAAACGGGGACGGGTATCTGTCACGTGTACGTGGACAAGGATGCCGACCTCGATAAAGCGATAAAGGTTCTGTATAATGCGAAGACCAGCCGTCCGTCGGTGTGTAATGCCGCCGAAGTGTGTCTGGTACATCGCGATATCGCGGCAACGTTTTTACCGCGCTTAAAGCAGGCGCTGGTGGACGGTCGCGTTGCGGACGGTCTTACCCCCGTTGAATTGCGGTTGAATACCGATGCCGCCGCGATGGTGGACGGAACACCCGCCGCGGACAACGATTTTGATACCGAGTTTTTGGATTATATTTTAGCGGTCAAGGTGGTGGACGACGTGACCGAGGCGGTGGCGCATATCCGCCGTCATTCGACGGGACACAGCGAGGCGATCCTGACCGAAAACGCCGATACGGCGGCGGTCTTCACTGCGGGTGTGGACAGTGCGGCGGTGTACGTCAACACCTCGACGCGGTTTACCGACGGCGGTGTGTTCGGGCTGGGATGTGAGATCGGTATCTCCACCCAAAAATTACACGCGCGCGGACCGATGGGACTTCGGGAACTGAACACCTACAAATATATCATCCGCAGTGACGGATGTGTAAGGGGGTAACGTGATGGCAATCTATCGTGCAGGATTTATCGGTGCGGGGAATATGGGCGGTGCGCTCGCGCTCGCCGCGTGTAAGACCACCGATTGCAGGAGTATCGTGCTCGCGGACAACGACAGACAAAAGGCGCAGACGCTGGCGGACAGTTGTAACTGTATTGCGGCGGACAACGCGACGGTGGCGACCAACTGTGAGTTCATCTTTTTAGGGGTCAAACCGCAGGTGTTGCCGCAACTGCTCGACGAACTGGCGCCCGTGTTGGCGGCGCGCAACGACCGTTTCGTGTTGGTCACGATGGCGGCGGGGATCTCCATCGGTGCGGTGGAACAAGGTGTCGGCGGGGACTATCCCGTGATCCGTATTATGCCGAACACTCCCGTGGCGATCGGCGAGGGAATGGTATTGTACGCGCAAAACGACGCGGTTACGATGGAAGACGAACAGGCATTTTTACGGTTGATGAGCGCCGCGGGTTGTCTTGACAAATTAGACGAAAAACTCATCGACGCGGGTAGCGCGGTATCGGGTTGCGGTCCTGCGTTTGCCTATCTGTTTATCGAAGCGTTGGCGGACGGCGGTGTCGAGTGCGGGTTACCGCGCGACAAAGCACTCCGCTACGCGGCGCAGACGGTGCTTGGTGCCGCCGAAATGGTACTCTGTACCGGTAAGCATCCCGCTGAATTGAAAGACGCGGTGTGCAGTCCCGGCGGTACCACCATTGCAGGAGTACACGCGCTGGAAAAAGGCGCGTTCCGCAACGACGCGATGAGCGCGGTGGGCGCGGCTTACCGACGCACGTTGGAACTGAAGAAATAAAAGAGAAATGCCCGACGGCTTAGCCGTCGGGCATCGTTTATTTGGTGATGGCTTGTTGTAAGCGGTCGGCGAGGTCGCGCAGACGGGTTTTGGATACCTTGCAGACTTTTCGGTCGTAGGTGAGCAGACCGTTGATCTCTTCTTCCACGTCGGACACCTGCGTGTAGACGGCGGCGCACAATCCTTGCGGGATGGCGGGGAGGATCTGGGTTTCGTACAGTTGGACGATGGCGTCTTCCAGCGCGTCGGCGGACGAGAACGAACGGTAACCGTAGGAACGCGCGGGACAATAGACGTGCCCGTCGACGGGGTAGGTGTAACCGCCGAATTCCGATAATACGAGCGGTCGGTCGGTTGGTTTCGGTACGGTGAACGGTTTAAAGTACACGTGGCGACTGTCCACGTCGCTCGGCGCGCCCGCAAACCAACCCGACGCGGTGTCGATAAACCGCGACGTGTCCAATTGACGGAATTGTTCGTAGACGGCGGCACTGTCAAACTGACCCCATCCCTCGTTGAAGATGGTCCAGTAGCAGATGCACGGATGATTGTACAGTCCCGTCACCGTTTGTGCCATTCCCTCCAAAAACGCGTGGCGGGTGGTGGGGTCGCGGTGCAGGTGACGGTCGTCGAGTTTTTGCAGACCGACGGTCGGCAGGGCGGTATCGCGGATAAAGGAATAGTCCCCGTTGTTGACCATATCCTGAAACACGATCATACCCAGTCGATCGCAGTCGTAATAAAATTGTTCGGGTTCCACCTTGATGTGTTTGCGCAGGGTGTTAAACCCCAACGCTTTCATTGCGCGGATATCCTGCTCGTACCCGTCGGGGGTGGCGGGTAAAAACAGACCGTCGCTGTAATACCCTTGGTCGAGCAGACCGTGGAAGAAATACGGTTTTCCGTTCAGGCACAGACGGGGAAAGCCGTCCACCGTTTCGACCGTTAGAGTACGCATTGCAAAATACGACGATACGGTGTCGTCGCCCGCGTTCACCGTAAACCGATACAGGTACGGGTCTTCGGGTGACCATACGCGCGGATTCGACAACACGATCGACGCGCGACCGCGCAGCATCGGCGCGACCAATTCGCCGTTCGGGGTGTGTAAGGTGACGGTGGCGGTATCGATCCCGTCCGCCGTCAGTTGTACCGATTCGGCAGAGGTCTGAATACGCAGAGCACGGATATAGGTGTCGGGAACGCTCTCGCACCATACCGTCTGCCAGATACCGCTCGTGGGGGTATACCACATACCGTGTGGTTTTTCGCATTGTTTGCCGTAGGGTAACACGTGGGTTTGCAGATCGTCCCACGTGCGGACGACAAGCGTATTTTCGGGTTGCAGATGGTCGGTGATGTCAAACGAAAACGGTTGGTAGCCGCCGTGATGTTCACCGAGTAATTCGCCGTTTAAGTAGACGGCGGCGTGTTGATCGACCGCGCCGAAATGCAACAGTACGCGGCTTTTTACAAATCCGTCGGGCAAGGAAAATACACGGCGGTAAAATAAGCTGGTGTGTCGTTTGAAGGTGCGGTGAATACCTGAAAGCAACGATTCGGGCGGGAACGGGACGCGGATGGTTTCGCCGAAGGTGTCGGGGATGGTATTGTTTTTCGATTCGCAAAAGTCCCATTCCCCGTTTAAGCAGAAAAAGGAGTCGCGTTTGAGTTGCGGGCGGGGATAGGTCTGCCACGGGGTGCCGTGCAAGGATTCCCCGCTTTTGGTGAACAGATCAACCGTCTTTTTCACACGGTTCGCCTCCTTTTTTGAGAATACGGAATACGGGGATCAGGGTGAGCAGTAACACCGCCGATACCGCGAGTGCGGCGGCGAAGATATTGGTATTGGGAATAAACGAGGTGGTGCCGTCATTATTCACGATCGTTTCGGCATTTTGCAACACGGCGGCGCCGATCATCGGGCCGATCACACCGGGGATGAGTACCTGACCGATGATGCGCACACCTTGAAACATACCGGCTTTACCGTCGGGGGTGTATTCGCGGATGAGGGCGCCGAACACCGCCATACCGGACAGGTAGCCGCACATCATCAAAAGCGAACCGACGAATACGAGGGCGGTGTGACGGACCACCAGCAGTACCGCGCAACCGACGATGAGCAACAGAAGGGACGGGACGACCGCTTTTTGGAAGCCGACGCGGTCGTATCGTTTGCCGTAGATAGCGGTGAACACCGATGCCAACACGACGGCGGGTGCCATAATAAGGACGTAGTTGTCCATTTTCAGCGCTTCGGTGTAGTATAAAATGAGGTACGGCATAAAGATCTGAATGACGATGCCGAATACCGCGAACGCGGCAAGGCCTAAGTACAACGCAGGGTTGCGCCGCACCACCGACGGGCGGAAACTATACGACAGGTTATAGAAGTAGCGGCGGTTGTCGTCGGCGGGGTGGGCGGATTCGTCCACCAAAAACAGACCGAGCAGACCGATGACCAGCACGGTGATACCGATGATGAGGAAGATGACCGTCCAACTTTGCGGGTTGTCGAGGTCAAATGCCATAAAGCCGCCGAACACCGCGAGCATTGCAATGAGCGGCATCATCGCGTTGACACCTTCAGCGGCGCCGCGGTTTCGGCGATCGGTCGAGTCGGTGAGCCACGCGTTGAATGCGGCATCGTTGGCGGAAGAACCGAAGAAGGTCATCACGCAATCCATTACGATGGTGAGGGTGATGCCGATCGCCGCCGCGGAGAGGGTGGCGGCGGGGAACAGTGAGGTGATGATATCGGGGCGGATGAACGCGAACGACAAAATGGACAGACCCCACAGGATGTAGCCGCCGCAGATAAAGGGTTTGCGTTTGCCGATCTTATCCGAAAACGCGCCCACCAACAGGGTGGTGAGGGTGGCGGATACGGCACTTAAGGAGACCATCAATGAGATGTCTGACGGACCTGCATGGAATAGTTTATACAAAAACACGTTGAAATACATATTTTCGATGACCCACGCGATCTGTCCGGTCAGACCGAATACGATAAGCGAAAGCCAAAAACGGGATTGTTTTTTCATAAAAAAGCACCTCACATATCGGTTACAGTATAACACAGGGTGTTAAAAGCCGTCAACGTAAAAAGAACCGACAGACGGGTTGTGCTCTAAAAGACAGTAATTAAAAAAGCAGAAACGAAGAATCGTTTCTGCCTTTTATTCTAAAGTTTTAGGAATACCTATCAAAATCTGATCGTTATGGATTGAACTTTACAAGGGTTTTCCCGGTTTTATGGGCAACGCTGAAAAAGTTGTTAAACAAACTGCTGGCAGATTCTCCTTCGATCCCTTCCGAAACCACCGTGAAGTTTTCGTCGATAACGTACAACAATCCCTCTATTTTCACCATGGCATAACCATTGTCGAAGGAGGTGGCATCATCATAGAATTTATATTCTTTTCCGGTTCTGTCGATGTATCCCCATTTGCCGCTACTGTTTTGTACCAAGATATACTTCGATTCAGAGATGCCGATCCGTGAATACTCAGCAACAACGCTGTTCTGTTCAATATCGAATAAATAAAATTTATCGAACATAGACAGTATAGACAAGCCATTCAACGAGAAACAAGGATACCCATTGTCGTTGTAAGAAGGGAAAAATGTGTGCTCTTCTTCCGCTAAAAAAGAATATAAGTTTTGACCTTTCCACGAACCGTCGAGAACGTCATTTTCTGGGAAATTCTCCTTTTTTATGTTCTCGTAATATGTTCCTCCATAGAGAACGATGTCATCGATCAATACGAGGGAATCTTTACTAATAATCCAATCGCCACCTCTCAAAACGCTATATCCCCAGCCGCCGTAGCCACCTTTGAAAGAACGAATGACCTCACCTTTTAAGTTGATTATTTCAACTATCTCTCCGGGAGTATAGGGTGTTTCATTCCTATCAACCCATGCATACCCTTCTTTATTGAATTGTCCGCCTTCGCAATTGTTATGCCAACTAAAAAAAGAATATATTTCGGTTCCATCTATTTTTTTGTAAATCTTTTTATATTTCCACGTATAACACTCTTCCAATTCTTCTTCGCTGGCACCCGCTTCTTTTGCTTCTTCATAACCATCGGCTTTCCAGCTTCCGGATTCAACAAGATGCACAATGCCGTTTCCACAGTGTTGGATTGTGGAATTTTTATCTTCAAATACAAGAGTTCCGGTTTTGTCATAAACGTACCGATGGCCGAAGACGGCATATCCTCCGTCGCTAATCATACCACTGTCATATTGGTAATCAACCAGCAGTTTTCCCGACTCGTTAATCATACCAATTTTGTTTTCCTCATTTTTAACAAGCATTACTCCGTCGATAAGATTACTGTAACTTTGGAAATTTAACGTTTGCAACTTTTTGGTGTCTTCTGCTTTGGTTGAGGTAGTCTTACTATTTAAAGTGGTCATCGTGTTTGAAGAGGTTGTTTTGCTTGTGGTTGTTTTGCTTGTAGTGGTTGCCTCGCTTGAAACTGTGGACTGATTTAACACGGTAGTTGTTGAAGAGGTTAATTGTGTTTTTTCTTGTGTTGGTATCGACGACGTGGTTTCTGCCGTTGTTAGGTTAGAAGTTGGCGTGTGTTCCGGTTGTGGCAAAGTGTTGCCGTTAGTGTTTTCTTTCGTGCCGCATTTCAACAAGGAACGTTCAGAGGCATATTTGGATAACGCAAAATCATTACCCGA
>CAYSPZ010000064.1:0-9236 GCA_964433065.1 uncultured Eubacteriales bacterium
GGCAAGGCGGTTTACCCGCCGCAGACGGAGTCGGGCACCGCAAAGGTATGGTCGGTGGTTCAAATCCATCCCCCGCAACCATATTGTAGCACCGAAAAAGATATCGGTGTAGAAAATCCCGAAATCTCAAAGGTTTCGGGATTTTTTCTTGTCCTTTTTAAAAGTCGAGTTTACAAGATATCCTTTCCCCAAAACGACCTTTGGAGAGGACTTGAACTAAAACTTTTTTGGGTTAGTTGTCCAGCTTGATTTATTCACCTTAGCAATGTATAATGAACATATTAAGATTGAGTAAAAGAGGTGCTGTTTTGAGCAACAAGCAAAATTTACATATTCATACAACATACGCTGACGGAAAAGACAAGCCGGAAGAAATGGTTGTTGAAGCCATTCGCAGAGGATTTGATTCAATCGGTTTTTCCGAACATTCTTATATGAGTTTTTCGTCATATCCTTATCAAATGACGATAGACGATATGGACAATTACAAAGCAGAAATACGCTCTTTAAAATCTAAATACAAGGATGTAATCGATATTTTCTGCGGTATGGAGGTTGAAATGTATTCCGATGTACCGACAGACGGATTTGATTACCTTATAGGCTCTGTACACTATCTTGATTTTGATGGGAACATTTTAGGTTTTGATCGCGGTCTTGAGGAAACCCTTGGCTATGTTAATACCAATTTCGGCGGTGATGGGCTAAAATTTGCTAAAAACTATTTTGAAACGGTTGCCCACCTTCCCGAAAAAGGTTGCTTTGACATCATAGGTCACTTTGATCTTATAACCAAAAATAATGAAAGTGGCAAATTTATTGATGTTTCTTCAAAAAAATATCTTAATTTCGGTTTTGAAGCAATTCACGCGCTGAAGGGAAAAATCCCGCTTTTTGAGGTCAATACGGGCGCTATTTCCCGCGGATACAGAACTTCTCCTTATCCGCAAATGGAATTCTTAAAAGAATTCAACCGACTTGGTTTCGGAGCCGTTATAACATCGGACTGCCACAATAAAAACTTTATTGACTGCTTCTATGATGAAGCAGAAGCACTTATCTCTGCGGCGGGCTTTAAATCCAAATGGATTCTTACCGAAAACGGCTTCAAGGAGGTAGGATTATGAATGCTATAACAATTGTGGTCCTGATATTTTCTTTGTTTGGTGCCGTCGATTTTATAATAGGCAATAAATTCGGTATCGGCAAAGAATTTGAAAAAGCCTTTTCGCTGTTTTGCCCAATGGCATTATCTATGCTTGGAATGATTGTTATAGCCCCCGCGATCGGCGTATGGCTTACCCCTGTCTTTGAAAAGTTTTATAATGTCTTTGGTATAGACCCGTCTATAATCCCCGCTTCACTTTTTGCAAACGATATGGGCGGTATGCCGCTTGCTCAAGCTGTCTATAAATCGGAAGCTATTGGAAACTATAACGCCTTTGTCATTTCTTCAATGATGGGATGTGTGATATCCTTTACCATACCATTCTCTCTCGGGCTCGTTAAACAAACGCAACATAAAGAACTTTTCTTTGGTCTTCTTTGCGGTGTTGCAACAATTCCTGTAGGAAGCTTCGTTTCGGGTCTTGTCTGTAAATTAAATCCTCTCGATCTTCTCATAAATTTACTTCCTCTAATTATCCTTGCGATAATTGTTGTAACTGCACTAATTTTATTTCCCAAGATATGCATCAAGTGCTTTACGGTTTTCGGAATTTTTATGAAAGCTTTAGCTATTATAGGTCTTGTATGTGCAATATTTACATTCCTTACAGCGATAGAAATTAATCCGCATTTCGACACACTTGAGAACGCCGCCTTTATATGTGTTAATGCTTGTGTAACCCTTTCGGGTGCACTGCCGCTTATGTCTATTGTGTCTAAACTCCTTAATAAACCCCTAAACAAAATGGGCTCAAAAATTGGTGTTGACGGAGTATCGGCACTCGCATTTTTGGGAAGCTTGGTAACTAATGCATCCACCTTTGGAGTTATGGAGAAAATGAACAAAAAAGGAGTTGTACTGAATTCAGCTTTTGCAGTGTCTGCTTCTTTTGTGTTCGGCAGTCACCTTGCTTTTACAATGGCATTTGACAGCAGTTATATAGCACCCATGATCGTCGGAAAACTGGTTTCCGGTATTTTCGCTGTTTTTCTTGCACTTTTAATATATAAGGAAGATGTGCCGGAAAGGGAAGAATAATCGTTTGCTATTACAGGAGATCGGTTTGTGCGCTATCTTTGGGTTATGAACCCGACTAACAAACGACTTGTACCCTTCCCCTCCCCTGCAAGATAATGCTAATCTTATCCAATATATGCCATTGAATAACACGTTTGCTTCCAATATAATATTCAAAAATCTATTTTCGCGGGGTTAGGAAATGAAAATAATCGCACAAGTTTTCGGATTGGGAGCAATGGTTTTCCTATTTCTCATTTATCAACAGAAAGATCGTAAACATATTATCGCATCAAAACTATGCGCCGACGTTTGTTGGGTAGCACACTATTTGTGTCTCGGCGGCACTGCCGGTATGATCCCCAATATGATCGGCATATTCCGCGAGATCATCTTCATCTTTCGTTACAAACAAAAATGGGCAAACATCGTTTTATGGCCGATCCTGTTTATCACCATCAACTGGGGACTTGGGTTTCGTACCTTCAGTTCCGCTTTTAACATCTTACCGATCGCCGCGTCAACCTTCGTCACCATCTCCTTGTGGATCAACAACCCGAAACTCACAAAGATCATCTCGTTACCCGTGTCATTGGCATTTATGATCTACGACCTTTACATTGGCTCTTACGTCGGTGCCATAAACGAAACCATCGCCATCGTATCGATCGTCTTATCGCTGACAAAGAAAAGTAAAGAAGCGTAACGACCGATCCCCCCGATACATAAATCGGGGGATTGCTTTTTCTTATCGGATGCCGTATACTTTATAGCAGAAAGAAGGTATTCTTATGCTAACCGTAACCGTTCTTCAACCGTCCTATTTTGCCGAAAACGAACCCGATAAAGTGATTGCCGATTTCTTGTTAAAGGAACTGGCATCCGCCCCCGAACACTCGTTGGTAGTGTTACCCGAATATTCCAACGCAGGCGGTATCTCCGATCCCGAAAGCGAACGCAAAGCCACCGAACGCGCGACGATGATGCTCAAAGAAGCCGCGCGTATCGCCAACGAAAAACACCTTTACGTTGCCATCAACCTGTTGGAACAACGCAAAGGTGAATTAAAAAACAGTACCTATTTACTTGACAAAAACGGAAACACCGCGTTTGTTTACGACAAGATCCATTTACCGCCGTCAGAGGTAAGTCTGGGCGTTACACGCGGCAACGGTGCATGTATCTGCGACCTTGACGGCATCCGTTTCGGGTTTATGACCTGTTACGACGTATATTTCAACGAACAGATCGAATATTTGGCGAAACAAAAACCCGACATCATTCTCCTACCCGGTTATCAACGCGGTGAGCGCACCGATATTTTACGTGCGCAAACCAAGATGATTGCATTTCGTTGTAATGCTTTTGTGGCTAAATCGTCCTATTCGATGAACGACGATCTGCATGGCGGATGTTCAATGATCGTCGCACCCGACGGTGAGATCTTGACCGATATCGGCAAAGGTGTCGGCAGTGTTTTTGCCAACATTGACCCCAAACAAAAATATATGCGTTCGGCGGGTTTCGGTGGCGGAATCGTCCGTAACGACGATTTCATTAACGGCGGTCTTTGCCCCGAACTGTTTGAAAACCGTTAAACCGCGTATAAAATATGCAGATTGCGTATCTCGCCGTCAGCGATGGTATTGTTGACCGCGTATGCGTGTCCCTCCATCTCCGAACCGCGATAGTCGGAAAGGTTTTGTTCGTGTAAATGTGCGATAATATCGTGACAGACCTGCTCGATCACCGTCTCTTTTCGCAATACGTCCTCCCCTTCGTTGCCGCTCGATAACAGATATTCGAGCGGCTTTTCCAATGCCGATAAAAGCGGTAACCCACGCAGTGCGCGGAACGTCCATTTATAGTACGGTAAATACGTCTTATTCAATAAAAAGACCACACGAAGCACCGCATCGACGAACCGTGTAACCGTGAGTTGCGCCGCCGCGGTTTCACCGCGCAACACGCACCGTTTATAGTTGTATTGACCCGCTTGTCCCATCAGTAACAACTGACCCGCTAATTTTTTCAACCGTACGGGTTCGGGCAGATAGGCAATTTTTTCACGGATGGCGGAAAAGAGCCCAAGATCGTCGCGAAAGACCGCACCGTTGGTGGCTTCCGCCAACAACTGCTCGTCGATCCAAAACCAATCTTTTAGCGAGAGATCGCCGTTCGCAACACCAATCTTTGCTTCAAAGAACTCGTCAATACGCAACACACCGTGTCGATTCCCGCCAACGGGACTTAACGGGCTGCGCGTATATCCCATAAACTCTTTCGGCAATTTTGCATACGCACGTTCCAGCGCAAATGCCGTTTTACGGTCAACTGTTTTCTCGTCGGGGAGAAACAGACAAAATCCCGGTTCAAAATCGTGGTCTTGCGACAGTTCGTCGTCGTATCCAAAACATTCCGATCCGCTTCCAACCAAACCGACCGCAACAAGAGATTCCCATTCGGGAAACTGCTCGTGCAACATCGGTACACCGCATTCACGGTAAAACCGCTTGGAAAGTTCAAATCCCTTCATAGATCCTCCTTGCGCGTTCGCTCAACTCGTTTTCATACACAAAATATCCGTAATACCCAAACACAGACGCGCATTTTTCGCAAACGAATGCGTAATATCCGTCCCGTTTCGGGTGCGCGTCCAACAAAACCCATGCATCGTTCAAGTAAGCCGAAATATACGTATCCGCTTCCAGCAATCCGCGCTGTGCTTCGGCGGCGGTCGCCATATTTAAGTAGGTAATGGCGATTTCCAGATCGCCGTTTTGTGCCTTTTGTAAAACCGACACCGCACGACGATACAGATCGTTTGCCTCGTCAAACCGTTTCAGGTCAACGAGTGTCAGCCCCATATTGTTATAAAGTCCCGCCAACCGATTGTCATCGTCGGGAAGTTCCCGCTCATAGATCTCTTTTGCGCGTTCAAACAGTGCGATCGATTCCTCCGCCCTGCCAAACGCTTTTAACACGGTAGCGCCGTTCAAATAGGTCGTTGCCGCGCCGACCTGTTCGGATACCTGTAACCGTTCAATGACCTTCATCGCATTGCCTAACGCGTCGAATGCCGATTGCTGTTTCCCGACCTTCCGATATAACCCCATCAGTTCGTTTTGTATAAACAATTCCGTGTGAAGGTCAACACCTTCACATAAACAATTCAACAAAAACCGCTCAGCGGAATCGTAGTCGTTTCGCCCAAAGCACTCGTCCAACCGTTGAATGATACGGTTGATCGAAACAGACCGATTGTCCATCGGTATCCTCCTTTTCGCTTTTTGAAAAGCATATCATAAATTTGACCGAATGTCTACCGCTTCGCTCTTGCCAAACGTGTTTTTCTGTGATATAGTTCCCTTTGTGTATTATGTCTTACGGAGGCGCGAAATGGAAAAAATTGTGGACAGAAAGCAGTTCAACCGATTTGCTCTCTTATTTTTGCTCACCTACACGGTCAGTTACATTACCCGTACCAACTACGGTGCCGTTATATCCGAAATGGAAAGTGATACCGCTTTTTCGCGCAGTCTGTTGTCGATCGCGTTAACAGGAAGTTTCATCACCTACGGTGTCGGTCAGATCGTCAGCGGCATTATCGGCGATCGCGTGTCCCCTAAAAAACTGGTCACAGTCGGTTTCGTTCTTACCATTGTGATGAATGCCCTGATTCCGTTATGCCAATCCCCGTATCAAATGACGATCGTCTGGTGTGTTAACGGATTTGCGCAAAGTCTGATGTGGCCTCCTATGACACGATTAATGTCCGTTATGTTGACCGAAGACGATTACAAGGTTGCCGTTACAAAGGTGATGTGGGGCGGCAATTTCGGAACGATTACCGTATACCTTCTCTCCCCTTTGTGCATCGCTATGTTCGGTTGGCGTTCGGTATTTTGGTTTTCGGCTTTTTTGGGTATCGTAATGATGTTTTTCTGGAATCGGTATTCGTACGACATCGGTATCGTCAAAAAAGAAAAAGTAACCGCTCAACCCACCGAAAACCCATCGTTGTTTACACCGATGATGTTGGTAATCATGTTCGCGATCGTCCTACAGGGTATGCTTCGCGACGGCATCACCACCTGGATGCCGACGTACATCTCCGAAACCTACCAAATGAGCAATGTTATCTCCATTTTAACCGGTGTTATTCTTCCTGTTTTCAGCATTCTTACCCTCCAGTTCGCCTCAAATCTTTACATAAAAAAACTCAAAAACCCAATGACTTGTGCCGGTGTCTTTTTTGTCGGCGGAACGGTGTTTGCGCTGTTATTGTTCTTACTTAACGGTCAAAATGCCGCTTTCTCTGTTCTATTTTCCGCATTGCTGACCGGCTGTATGCACGGTGTAAACCTGATTTTGATCTGTATGATCCCGTCCTTCTTTGAAACGACCGGCAAAGTTTCCACCATATCGGGTGTCTTAAACAGTTGTACCTACGTCGGTAGTGCCCTGTCCACCTACGGCTTTGCTTTGTTGTCCGAACAAACGGGATGGAACTTCACCCTCCTTCTTTGGCTTATCATCGCGCTTGTCGGCGGTATCTGTTGCTTGTGTTGTGCAAAACCGTGGAAACAAAAAATGATGTAATTATCTGAAAGAGCCACGCTTCGATCAAAGCGTGGCTCTTTTTATCAATATTGAATGGTATGATTGACACCCGTGATACCGGGAACGGCACCCTGTGCGATCAACGCATTGTTTTCGTTGTGGGCATACAACCACTTGTTTTTCGCAAAGATCCGTTTATCCGCAACCGCTTCTTCGAGATCGGTGTTGGTATCTTTCGGTAAAGCCACGACCCAACCGAAACCATCGTCGCTTGCTTGACAAGGGCAGTAGTGAAGCGTCGTTGCATAGCACTCTAATACCGTGCCTTTCGGCGCATAGAACGCTTTGAAAACGGACGAATCGATCGTGTCGTTTTGCACTTCCCAACGATGTCCCAAGATCAATACGACGTCGGTTACGGCAATATTAATCTCGGTCGCGGTGTGCCATTCGGTCGCATCCATATCGGTGTTGTGACCCCAACAATACCCGACCTGCGTCGGAAGAGTACCGAACAACTCTTTACGAATGGTTTGTGCGATCGCCAGTTCTTCAAAACGGGGTTCGGTCGGTACGTATGCCGAGCCGTTCTCCGGTAACGCGATCTCTTCCGCTACTTTGATGATCTCCGAAACGTCGAGTCCCTCGATCACTTGACCGTAACTCTTAAATGCCTCATCAAACACCGAATACACTTCGATCGCGGGATTCTTTTGTTTTAATACTTCCAACATTTTCTCTTCCTCATTTCATTATGATATTACCCAAAAAGGGTTTGTGCCAGATATTCTTCTGCATAATGTACCGCCACTGCACCGTCGGCAACCGCCGTCACGACCTGTCGGAGTGCTTTGGTTCGAACGTCGCCCACCGCATAAACACCATCAACGTTAGTGCGAGTGGATTCATCTGCAACGATATACCCGTTTTCGTCCGACAACACCGTTCCGTTTAAAAATTCCGTCGTCGGTTTTCTGCCGATGCTGACAAACACACCGTCACAATTGAGATGTTCACGTTGGCTCGTTTTCACATTTTCAAGCAGGACACCGTTTACCCTCCCATCTACCGTAAAATCAGCAATCACCGTATCCCAATGAAACTCAACGTTTTCGGCTTGTATGAGCGGTTGATGATAGATCTTCGTGGCGCGTAAGCGGTCACGGCGGTGGACCAGATGTACTGTTTTCGCCAGTCTCGACAGATACAACGCATCGGCAGCCGCTGAGTTTCCGCCGCCTACCACAACGACTGTTTTATCTTTATAAAACCGTCCGTCGCAGTGTGCGCAGTAGTGAACGCCTTTCCCGACCAAGCGTTCTTCGTCGTGTATGCCGAGCGTACGCGGCTCGGCGCCCGTCGCAATCACGACCGTTTTTGCAAA
The DNA here is from genome assembly GCA_964433065.1 of uncultured Eubacteriales bacterium. GTDB lineage: Bacteria > Bacillota > Clostridia > Oscillospirales > Acutalibacteraceae > RGIG3009. The sequence continues at coordinate 8,133 of CAYSPZ010000064.1, forward strand.
AAAATCACCCGTCGTTGTGGTAACGCACTTGACGGTCTGCGAAAAATCCACCGATACCACTTCGGCATATTCCGTTTTAGCACCAAACCGCTCGGCTCCCTGTTGCATCTTCATTCCGAGTGTAACGCCGTCGATCCCTTCTTCAAAACCGGGATAATTGTCGATATCCCCCGTAAGGGTCATCTGACCGCCTGCGTACATTTTTTCAACAACGAGCACGTCCAGACCCGCACGTGCCGAATACAATGCGCAGGTGTATCCGGCAGGACCGCCGCCGATGATCAACATATCATAGAGAGGTTTCATCGCATCATCCTTCTAACATTGCCAGTATCTGCGCCTTTGGACGTGCGCCAACGGATACGTTCGCTACTTCACCGTTTTTTAACACAACCAAAGTCGGGATACTGCTGACAGCATACAGTTGCGCTAATTGTGGTTGTTCGTCTACGTTGACTTTTGCAACCAGGTATTGGGGATTTTCTTCGGCAATTTCGTCGACGATCGGCGAAACCATACGGCAAGGACCGCACCAATCGGCATAAAAGTCCAGTAAAACCGTCCGATCGGAATGCTTGATCGATTCAAAATTTTCAGTATTCACAGAGATTGCAGCCATCGTTTGTTGCTTCCTTTCGTTTTTTATTTTAGTGTACCACAAATGTCTCGCTTTTCGCAACAGATATTATGATTTTTTTGATTGATAGACTTTCGACTTTTATTGACAGGATTTTTCCGGTATGATATAGTAAAAACAGGCATAACGTTACTGTGTGCCACAAATTAAAGGAGGAATGTATAATGCCTTATGTTATCGCTGTTGTTGTGCTCGTTTTTCTCTTTTCTTGTCTGCGGATCGTACCGCAAGCAACCGAGTTTGTGATCGAGCGGCTCGGCAAGTATAGGCGCACTTGGGATGCCGGTCTTCATTTCTTGATTCCGGTCGTTGACCGTATTGCCAAAAAGGTGACCTTAAAAGAACAAGTTCTGGACTCTCCTCCTCAACCCGTTATCACCAAAGATAACGTCACGATGCAGATCGATACCGTAGTGTATTTCAAGGTGTTTGATGGCAAACTGTTCACCTACGGTGCGGTGAACCCG
>CAYSPZ010000065.1:0-9117 GCA_964433065.1 uncultured Eubacteriales bacterium
GGCGCGTCGTGCCGGCTTGTTGCACGATATCGGTAAAGCGGTTGACCACGAGATCGAAGGTTCGCACATCGAGATCGGTGTGGACATCGCCCGTAAATACAAAGAGAGCGAAGCGGTTATCCATGCTATCCACGCTCACCACGGTGACGTGGAAGCCAATACGGTCGTTGCGTGTTTGGTTCAGGCGGCGGACGCGGTTTCTGCGGCACGTCCCGGCGCACGTCGTGAAAACTTAGAAAACTATATCAAACGGTTGGAAAAATTGGAAGAAGTTGCGAACGAGTTTGACGGTGTTGAACGTTCGTTTGCTATCCAAGCCGGTCGTGAGATCCGTATTATCGTTCGTCCCGAAGTGGTCAGCGATGATAAGATGACCCTTCTTGCGCGCGATATTGCGCAAAAAATCGAAGACAGTCTGGATTATCCCGGTCAAATCAAAGTGAATTTGATTCGTGAGAACCGTGCCGTCGATTACGCGAAGTAATACAATGCAAACGGTGCCCAAGGCACCGTTTGTTTGTTTCTTTGAGGTATGTGTATGAACATTTTATGTGTCGGTGACGTTGTAGGATCGGTCGGTTGCAAACACTTGGAACGGGTGTTGCCGATCATCAAAAAACAATATGCAGTGGACGTTTGTATCGTGAACGGTGAAAATTCCGCTGACGGAAACGGTATTACACCCGTTTCCGCCGAATGGTTGTTCCGATGCGGCGCAGATGCCATCACGGGCGGTAACCACTCTTTTCGCCGTCCCGAAAGTTATGCGATGTTTGAGAGAGGAAACGGTGTGATCCGTCCTGCGAACTATCCCGATTCGGCACCCGGTGTCGGTGTGTATATCGTTGACAAAGGTCGGTTTCAGGTGGCGGTCATCAACTTGTTGGGATTGGTGTATCTGGAACCGCTCTCCTGTCCGTTTGAAACGTTAGACGCTATATTGGCGGACCCGTCGCTGCCGAAATGTCGTGTGGTGGATTTCCACGCGGAGGCAACCGCCGAGAAAAAAGCCTTGGCATATTATGCAAACGGACGGGTATCGGCGGTTATCGGTACGCATACGCACACACCCACCGCTGACGAACAGATCCTGTCGGAAGGTACGGCATTTTTGACCGATGTGGGGATGACGGGACCGATCGAGTCGGTACTCGGTATCCATCCCGAACAGTCAATTGCCAAAATGAAAGATAAATTACCGGTGCGGTTTTCGGTACCGGATACCGCGTGTACGATGCAAGCCGTTTTGTTGACGGTGGATAATCGAACAGGTAAAACGACGGCGATCGAACGATTGAATATCGGTTGATATCTTGTCTTTTTTTGGGGTTTGTGGTATACTTGCGGTATGGAATGCCCTTTGTCGGTCACACTAATCGACGGAGGGATCACGATGAATACACAAAGTGAGCAAACGTCCAAAACCGAAACGGTTGAAGAGAGTGTTCAACAGCAGTTTAAGGACATCGTCGAAACGGGATCGGTGACGACACAAAACGGGAAAAGTCCGATTCATTGCCTGACCATCATCGGTCAGATCGAAGGACATTACGCTTTATCAAGTGAAAACAAAACGACCAAATACGAACACGTTATACCGCAGTTGGTCGCGATCGAGGAGAACAAGGAGATCGAAGGCTTGTTGATCCTGCTCAACACGGTGGGCGGAGATATCGAAGCGGGGTTGGCATTGGCGGAACTGATCGCCGGAATGCAAAAACCGACCGTTTCGTTGGTGCTCGGTGGCGGTCATTCCATCGGTGTTCCGTTGGCGGTGTCTGCGAAACGCTCGTTTATCGTACCGTCCGCGACGATGACCATTCATCCCGTTCGCATTAACGGGTTGGTACTTGGTGTTCCGCAGGCATTCGTGCATTTTAAACGGATGCAGGAACGGATCATTCGTTTTGTGACGCAACACTCACAGATCACCCACGACCGTTTTTCGCAGTTGTGTTTAAACACCGATGAAATGGCGACCGATATGGGAACGGTGCTCGACGGGACGGATGCGGTTCGTGAAGGATTGATCGATGAACTGGGTACCTTATCCGATGCGTTGTCGGCTTTGCATCAAATGATCGATAAAAAATAGTCTAACTGCCGCATAAGCGGCTTATTACATAACGAGGAGGGTCTTACGTGCCTCAAAAACGAAAAAACACACGTACGACGTCGTCCCGCTCCAAAGCGGCACAAAAAGCGGCGCAAACGAAAAAAGAAAAGGCGGTTGCTGAAAGCGCCCGTTACCAGACGGTGGCGGTGTTGCTTTTTGCAAGTGCCATATTACTCTTTTGCTTCGTGGCGATTCCCGGTGCCAGTTTATGGGGGGCTATCCATAGACTGTTGTTGGGTCTGTTTGGCATTTGCGCATATTTATTACCGTTCTTCATCGGGTATTTGGGCGTGTTGTCTGCGATGGAACGGTCGATCGGCAGTGTGCGTTCCAAATTGTGGCAGAGCGTTATTTTGATCGTTATGCTCGGCAGTACCATACATATTTTTTCCACCGACGTCGGGGACGCAACCTTCCTGATAGCGTTAAAGGAAGCCTTTATCAGTGCGTCGGAAGACTATCACGGCGGCGGTGTGCTGGGCGGGATCTTTGGCTATCTTATGGAATATCTGTTTACCGACGTCGGCGCGAAGATCATCTTGATCTTACTGATCTTTGTTTTCTTAATGTTGGTGACGGGTACCACGGTATTTTCGCTGGTCAAAGCGCTGTGGCATCCTGTTAAGAAGACGAAGGAAACGTTGGAAACGGTGGTGGAATCCGCCGTTGAAACGGGTGTTTCGGCACGTAAAGCGAAGGTTATCGATATTGAACTGGACGATGAGCCGGTCGATCCTGAACCGGAAGAAACGCCGCAAGATGCGGTGATTGTCGCCGAAGTGCCTACGCAGAAACCCGAAGCGTTGGCTGCGTTTGAAAAGGCGGCAGAGCAGATGCGGGATGAAGAAGAACCGACGGCCGAAGAAGAGGAACCGACCGACGAGTTGCAACCTGTCAAGGACACACCGACCGAAGAAGAAAAAGCCGCTTACGTATATCCGCCGCTTTCGTTGCTCAACGAGTCTAAAAGCGGTGACGATGCCGCCGCATTACGCGAACAGCAATCCACTGCGGATCTTCTGATACAGACGTTGCAGGAATTCGGTGTCAGTGCAAAGGTGATCAACATTTCGCACGGACCGACCGTAACGCGTTACGAATTGCAACCCAGTGCGGGTGTCAAGATCAGTCGTATTACGGGGCTTTCGGACGATATTGCGTTGCGCTTGGCAACCACCGGTGTGCGTATTGAAGCGCCGATCCCCAACAAAGCGGCGGTCGGTATCGAGGTGCCCAACCGCGTATCCGGATCGGTGTGTTTGCGCGACCTGATCGGTTCAAAAGATTTCCAAAATGCCGCCAGTCGCTTGACGGTGGCGTTGGGTAAAGATATCGCGGGACAGATCGTGTTGGCAGATCTTGCTAAGATGCCGCACTTGTTGATTGCCGGTACTACCGGTTCCGGTAAATCCGTGTGTACCAACTCGATGATCCAGAGTGTGTTGTTCCACGCGCGTCCCGATGAGGTGAAATTACTGCTCATCGACCCCAAACAAGTGGAATTCGGTATCTATAACGGTATCCCGCATTTGTTGGTACCGGTTGTCACCGATCCGCGTAAGGCGGCGGGTTCACTCGGTTGGGCAGTCAATGAAATGCTTCGCCGTTATAAACTGTTTGCGGAAAACAACGTGCGTGACCTGACTACATACAATGAGGTCGCCAAAAACGATGAACGGTTGGAAGTGTTGCCGCAGGTATTGATCGTGATCGACGAACTTGCCGACCTGATGATGGTAGCGGCAAACGAGGTGGAAAGCAACATCTGTCGTCTGGCACAGATGGCGCGTGCCGCAGGTATGCACCTGGTCATTGCCACGCAACGTCCGTCGGTAGACGTTATCACCGGTTTGATCAAGGCAAACATTCCGTCGCGTCTGGCATTGACGGTTGCGTCCGCGGTTGACTCCCGTACCATTCTGGATACGGGCGGCGCGGAAAAATTGCTCGGTAAAGGCGATATGTTGTTTATGCCCGTCGGGTTCTCCAAACCGATGCGTGTGCAGGGTTGTTTCGTGGGGAACCGCGAAGTGGAATCGGTTGTGGATTTTCTCAAATCCACCGAATCGCAACAGTATGACGAAGCGATCATTCAGGAGATCGACCGTCAAGCGCAGGCGACCGAAAAAAGTTCTGCGAAAGCCGATGACGGCGGCGAGGATAACGGCGGCGGTGATGAAATGCTTCCGCAAGCCATCGAAGTAGTAGTGGAAGCGGGTATGGCATCCACCTCGTTGTTACAACGACGTCTGCGGTTGGGTTATGCGCGTGCAGGACGAATTATTGACGAAATGGAACAACGCGGTATTGTTGGACCGCACGAAGGCAGTAAGCCGCGTCAGGTGTTGATCACCCGACAACAGTGGTTGGAAATGAATATGTTGCGTTCGGATGACGGAGAATAACCGATGCGAAAGCCCTTTCGATTTCTGAACACCACTAAAAAGAAGATCACGGCACTTTTGACGGTACTGGTCGTATTGGTGTCGTCGGTCATCTCGTTAAACGAAACCTATTTTCATCTGTCCTTCATTCCGTCTTGGGATGAACTGTATGTGATGACCGGTCTGCGCGACGACGTTTCACTGTCGGACGGCGCGTTTAGAATGACGGTACGGGACGTGGGAAATGCGGACTGTATCCTTCTGCAATCGGGTGATCGGTTTGCGCTTATTGACGCGGGTGAGGGGAACGACGGCGAAGAGTTGGTCACATATTGTAAACAGACGGGTATCACACGCTTTGAGTTTGTGATCGCCACCCATTTCGATAGTGACCACATCGGCGGAATGTGTGACGTGATCGAGAATATTGAGATCGGTACGTTTTATCTGCGGTTTATGCCGCAGGAACATACGCCGACTACCAAGACGTACGAACGAATGTTGACGGCGCTCGTGGATCGGAATGTTTCTGTCAAAGAGCCTGTATTCGGGGATACGGTACAGTTAGGGAATACGCGTATCGAATTCATCAGCGGTCTGTCCGACTACGAGGACACAAACGATCAATCGATCGTTTGCCGAGCCGTTTTCGGCAATACGCGGTTTTTATTGACCGGTGATGCCGGTACGACGGTTGAACGTGAATTGGTAGAAGAACGGGTGAACCTGCGTGCCGATGTGTTGAAGGTTGGACATCACGGCAGTGATACTTCCAGTGACGAGGAATTCTTACAAGCCGTTTCACCGAAATACGCGATCATATCCTGCGGCCTTCTCAATCAGTACGGGCATCCCGACGCCGAAGTGTTGGCGCGGTTATCCGAACTGGGTGTGCAGGTATATCGTACCGATATTAACGGCGCGGTTACGCTCGTCAGTGACGGCAATACCGTGACGGTTACCACCGAAAAATAAGTAATGGGGGAGTATATCATCTATTACTCGTTGGAACGTTTTGAAAAGGACATCGCCGTGTTACAGGACGATGCCGAACAACAGATCACGGTTGATCGTTCACGGCTTCCGAGTGAAGCCGCGACGGGAGATATTTTTGTGCTTGAAAACGGTATTTACCGTTACGAGTGCGACGAAACACAAAAGCGAAAAACCAGAATTTTGTCATTGGAGCAACAACTCCGTGACCGTCAAAGGAGAAATTGATATGAAAAAAGTGTTGGCTTTGTTAGCGGGTGCCGCCGCTTTTGCGGGTGCTGTGTGGTACCTAAACAAAAAGAAGAACGAAACCCCCATCCTGTATTCGGAAGAATTCGACGATGCGTTGGATATCAGCGACGTGACGGACGACGTTCAGGAAACGTCGGAGGAAGAGGTTGCAGAATGACACCGTTCTCCCGTACTGAGCGTGTACTCGGCGAAGAGGCTATGACGCGGTTGTCAAAAGCCCGCGTAGCGGTATTCGGTATCGGCGGTGTCGGCGGTTACGTGGCGGAAGCGTTGGTGAGAAGCGGGATCGGCAAGATCGACATTGTCGATAACGACACCGTTTCGGTATCCAACATCAACCGTCAGGTGATCGCACTGTGCGATACGGTAGGCAGACCGAAAGTGGAGGTCATGCGCGAACGCTTGTCCGCTATTTCACCGAAAGTGGAGATTGCTATCCACAATTGCTTTGTTTTGCCCGAAAACGTGTCAAATTTCGCGTTTGAACAGTACGACTATGTCGTAGACGCTATGGATACGGTTGCGGCTAAAATTGCCGTTATTTGCCGTTGCGTCGAACTGGGGGTGCCGGTGATCAGTTGTATGGGAACAGGAAACAAGGTGTATCCCGAACGGTTACAACTGGCGGATCTTGCCAAGACGACGGTATGTCCGTTGGCGCGTGTGATGCGAAAGGAATTGGGATTGCGCGGTATTAAACATATACCCGTCGTATTTTCGACCGAAGCACCGCGTGAACCGTACGGAGAAATTGCCGAGCAGACGGTGCGACGCAGTGTGCCGGGCAGTACAGCGTTTGTTCCTGCCACGGCAGGTTTTATACTTGCGGGTAAAGTGGTACGGGATATTGCTAAAACAGAAGAATAAACGAAATACCACCCGCATAGCGGGTGGTATTTCGTTTATGTCAGCAGGAGCAACCGTCGTCGATTTTCGGGGGGAAGAATTCGTCAACGGGGAAGGACATTTTGCGGAACATATCGCAGGGGTTTTCGGTGTTGGGGCAACACTCTTTTGACGGGATACAGAAATCGTAGATCGGTACCAACATCTGAACGTTGCGCACCAGTTGTACGATGGTGAAAATACCGAGCGTTACCAACACGACTTTACCGCCGTCGTTTTCACAACAGAAGTTGCACCCGTACCGTTCGCAGATACAAGCGGGAATGCAACAACCGTCGTTGCAGAAATTACAGTTGCATTTGTCGAGAAGTTTGGTGTTGAGAACGACAGGTTCGGCAACCTGAACGTTACAACGCGGCATATTGCGGGTGGGCATTTCCTGACGATCGCATTTCTCGGGCGCAAATTCGCTGCTGAACACTTTTACGCTACCCTCGCTGCCGAACAGGATCACTTTCTTTTCGAAAACGGCAATACCGCAAACGGTGGTACAACCACTGCCGTGTCCGGTGAACACGTCGAACTGCACTTCAAAGTAGAAGGTCAGGTCGCAGGAATAGTATCCGCGGTTGAACGGAAGCGCTTCGACATCGATAAAGGTCGTAATGACATCGGCTTTTTTAGCGCGTACGGTGACGGCGTGGTCGATGATCATCTGGTCGCGTTCGGAGAAGTAGACGCGCAGATCTTCAAGGCAGTCTTTATCACTGCAAGAATCGTAGACGCGTCCGGCATCTACGCAAACGGCCTCTTTACATCCGTTGCCGTGGATGTATTTGTTGTTATCAGCCATAAAAATCCTCCTATGTTAATGATAGGTGATGCCATCAACCGATGGAACCCTTCACTGCTATCTTATGACATAGGAGGATTTTGGTTCGTTATTTTAATCTTAACGTCTGGTAAGTTTGGCAAAGGTCGCCATGATCTTTTTGGTACCTGCCGTTTCGAAATCAATGACCAGCAGGGTATCACTACCCATTTTTTGGGTGGCGGTGATGATACCGTTCCCAAAAACTTTGTGTGTTATCACATCACCGACCGACCAGTTTTCACCGGCAGGTTCCGAAGCGGTGTTTGCGGTTACCGAGATACCGCCGCCGTTTATGGTAACGGGCTTATTACGGGTAATCGGGGTATACGCGGTGTGGTCGGATTCGGTACCGAAAGAACGGGTGGAATAGCCGTTATAGCCGCTGTACGTGGGTTCCTGCTTGTGTTCTTCGGTTAATCGTTTGGGAATATCCTGTAGAAAGCGGGAGGGAAGGTTGCGATTGGTGGAACCGTACAACATACGCGTGGTAGCGTTGGTAATATAGAGTTCCTGTTTTGCACGGGTGATCGCAACGTAACATAAGCGGCGGTCTTCTTCCAGTTCCTCCGGTACAAACATCGTTTGATATCCGGGGAACACGCCTTCTTCAAAACCGGGTAAGAACACAACGGGGAATTCCAAACCCTTGGCGGCATGCATCGTCATCAACACGACGGCATCTGCGCCGGCATCGTAATTGTCTACGTCAGTCATCAAAGCGTTTTCTTCCAGAAATCCCGACAACTGTGGCAGATCTTCGTCGGTCGTATCCTCGTAATGCAGAATGGAAGATGCCAATTCGTCGAGGTTTTGTACGCGCTCCGCCTCTTCGGGACCGGCGGCTTCCCACATCTGCTTATACCCGCTCTTTTCAAGCATCGTTTCATATAATAAATGGATCGATACCGAGGGATCTTCCGCCATGTCACGCAACTGTTCGATCATTTCGATGAATCCCTTGATCTTCTGAGAGGCGCGACGCAGGTCGGCATATTCGTCTGCGTGGGAAAGTACTTCGTACAGAGGAATACCTTGTTGTTCGGCGCACGAAGCGGCATAATTGAGAGTCGTATCACCGATCCCGCGTTTGGGTTCGTTGATAATACGGCGCAAACTGACCGAGTCGGTCGGGTTGTTGATCAAACGCAAATACGCGATTGCATCGCGCACTTCTTTGGTGTCGTTAAAACGGTGTCCACCAATGATACGGTAGGGAATACCGCTTTTGATGAGTGAACGTTCAATGGCATTGGACTGTGCGTTGGCGCGGTACAGAACCGCCATATCACGGTAGGTATACGAACGGTCCGCAACCTTATCGAAAATGGTCTGTGCGATCAAACGACCTTCCTCGTCTTCGTTGGTGAGTGTGTGGATCTGAATTTTTTCGCCGATGCCGTTTTCGGTCCAAAGCCGTTTTGCTTTACGGTTTTTGTTTTTGGCAATGACTTCGTTGGCAGCATCCAGAATATTCTGGGTGGAACGGTAGTTTTGTTCCAGTCGAAATACGGTGCAGTTCTGGAATTGGTGTTCGAAGTTCAAAATGTTTTCGATACTGGCACCGCGGAATTTGTAGATACTTTGATCGTCGTCACCGACTACGCACAGGTTACGGCTTTTGGTTGCCAACAGACTGACCAGACGATACTGCG
>CAYSPZ010000066.1:0-8922 GCA_964433065.1 uncultured Eubacteriales bacterium
GACAGATTTGAGTCCGAGTATACGCATAATACGGCGAACTCTCTTAACGTTAACTTTGTGAGGAAGTTCATCAATCTTTTCTCTGTTAATTCTCTATGACCATTATACCACTTTATCCAGTCTCGAAGGACATGTTTATCTGAAATTCCATATTTTCTGCATATTTCTCTTAGACTTCCTTCTCCGTTAAGATACGATTGTACTGCTTGCATTTTTAACTCAACACTGTATTTCTTGTTCTTATGCGTTTTTCTTGGCATAAATATATCCCCCTAAAGTAGTCTCGAAAACTTTTTGTTTTTTCAAGTGTCTACTTTAAGGGGATTATATCAATAGCGTTGTTGAGGGGCTTTTGCCTTTTAAGCGAAAAATTCTAAAACATATTGCTTTTGCCCAATGAATGTGGTAGAATATACTTGCGAAACCAATTGAATATGACCCACAAGCACGACATCGGTGTTATGGTTTAATTAAGAGTCAAAGGCAACGGGGCAAGGATGAAAATCCTTGCCCCGTTAAACTTTACAGCATCCACTTTACTATCGGTACTTATTTAAATTACACAAAACTCTGCCATCAATGTTTCGTCAGCCGAATGTTGACCGATCCATACGCGGAAGGTGCCTTCCTCAACAACCTTTTCCAGTTTCTCGCTGTGGAAAGCCAGTGCTTCGGCGGCGAGCGTAAATTCGATCTCGCGTTCCTCACCCGGTGCCAACTCGAATTTTTGGAATCCTTTCAGTTCTTTTACGGGACGGACACAACTGCCCACCAGATCACGCACGTACAACTGCGCGACCGTTTTACCCGCACGGTCACCGACGTTTTTCACTTTACAGGACACGGTGATACTGCCGTCTTTTCCCATCGTATCCGACGACAAACGGATATCCGAATACGCAAACGTCGTGTAACTGAGTCCGTATCCGAACGGATAGGTCGGCAACTTCGACTCGTTCATATATCCCGTTTCGTACCACACCTTACCGAGATGCGGACGACCCGTATTGGAATGGTTGTAATAGTTGGGTACCTGACCGACACTGCGCGGTACCGATACCGTCAACCGTCCGTTAACGTCGCAGTTGCCGAGCAACACGTCGGCGATGGCGTTACCCGCCTGGGTACCGAGTTGCCACATATACGCAAGCGCCGCTACGCGGTCCTTGAACGCTTCCACCACGATCGGACGACCCGCCGAGATGAGCAATACCACAGGTGTTCCCGTTTCGAGTACCGCATCCAGCAGATCTAATTGTACTTGCGGAATGGTCAGTTCGGTACGGGATTTGGCTTCGCCGCTCATACCGAGATCTTCACCGAGCACCAGCACCGCCACGTCACACTCTTTGGCGATCCGCACCGCTTCGGCGCGGTCTTCGGCGGTTCCTTCGCTGATATCACTGCCTTTGGCATATTGCACCGTGACACCCGCATTTTCAAAGCCCTGCTGAATGGTTACCGTTCGGCTCGGATCCCGTTGACATGCCCACGAACCGAGCAACAACTTAGCGTCGTTGGCGATCGGGCCAATGAGTGCCACTTTTTGATTTTTCGACAACGGCAAGCACCCGTTGTTCTCCAGCAACACAATACAATCCCGCGCCGCTTCGTACGACACTTTCATATGTTCGTCACAGAAGAAGAACCGTTCGGCATCCTGCTCGTCGGTATACGGATTTTCGAACAAACCGAGCAGATATTTATACGTCAGGATCGGCAACAACATCTCGTCAACATCCGCTTCGGTCAACTTACCTTCTTCGATCACCGACGGGATGTGATCGTTGTACAGATCGCCGCCCATCAGCATATTGACACCCGCGTACAAGCCCTTGTATGCCGCGTCCTTAGGATCCTCGGCATAGCCGTGCGGTACCAGTTCGCCGACCGAACCCGCATCACTGACGACAAAGCCGTCAAATCCGCAATCACCGCGCAACACGTCGGTAAGCAGGAACCGACTGCCCGAACACGGTACGCCGTTGAGCGAATGGAATGCCGCCATCAACGTCGCCGCACCCGCATCGATACCCGCCTGGAACGGCGGCAGATACACGTCGTACATCGTTTGCAACGACATTTCCGCTTCGTTGTAGTCACGACCGCCGACCGCGTTGCCATACCCGATAAAGTGCTTTACGCAGGCAAGCAACCGATATTTTTCACCGATCTCGTCGCCTTGAAAACCGCGAACGGTCGCTTCGGAGAACCGACTGCACAAATACGGGTCTTCCCCGTACCCTTCACAGATACGACCCCAACGCGGATCACGGGCGATGTCCACCATCGGCGCAAAGGTCCAACGAATGCCGGCGGCATAGGCTTCCTTTGCCGCCACCTCGGCGCCGCGCTCGGCAATCGACGGATCCCACGAACAGGATTGCGCGAGCGGAATCGGCATCGTCGTGCGATAACCGTGAATGACGTCGTCACCGAACAACAACGGAATATGGGTAGGGAATTTTTCTTTACATTCATCCTGCAAACGATTGGTCAAGTCGGCACCGCGTACCGTGAGATACGAACCGATCTTCCCTTCGGGATAGTGGTCGGTATAATATACTTTTTCGTTATTATAAATGGACGTACCAAACTGAGAAAGTTGACCGATCTTTTCGGTCAACGATAACGTTTTCATTAACTCTTTTGCTTTCGAAACGGCATTTTCCCACCGCTCTTTCGAAACTGCTGCCATTGCGTTCGCCTCCGCTTTTTAAAGTCACTCCTATTGTATCATTATTCACCGTTCTGTCAACCGTTTTTGCAAAAAAAGCGACGCAGTTTATACAACTGCGTCGCTTTACATCCTTGTTCCCTATTCGTTTCGTTGACACATTTTTATGCGCTGATTTTAGAATAGGACTGCGCAATATTCAAAATATGATCACCGATACGTTCGAAGTCGGTGAGGAGTTCCGAGTACAACACACACGCTTCCGCCGTGCATTTCCCCTGTCGCATCCGCTCCAGATGCCGTTCACGGTAGGTATCGGTCATATCGTCGATCTCCTGCTCCATCGCGGCAATATCCGACAACCACTCACTCATATCGCCTTGCATATTAAGCACTTTATCCAATGCGCCCGTCGTGATTGTTTGCATTTTAACAAGTTCCTCGCGCGCTTCTTTTGAAAAAACGATCGATTTTTCTCCGATCACTCCGGTATATCCCGCAATGTTCACCGCATGGTCACCGATGCGCTCGGTGTTGCCCACAATGAGAAAATACTGCTCGATATCCGATACGTTTTCGCCTGAATTGTTGTGCACCAGTATCTTTGAAATGTACTGTGACAACTCCTTGTTAAGCGCATCCAATACTTCTTCGGTTTCGTTCACCTTATCCATTGAAACCGAACCGTCCAGAACGGCATCGTATGCCGTACCCGTATTGTCTTTCGCCAAACTCACCATACGGTGGATCTCCTGCCTCAGAAGCCCCGTATGCACCGCCGTAGACCCGAGCGTGAACACGTTGCGGCGGAATTCTTCCGATAACGTATCCACCGAAGCGTGTTTCTCCTGTTGTTTGATATCCGGCAGGATCTTTTGCGCCAGTTTGGCAAGATAAGTGCCGAACGGCAACAGTAACAACGTCGTTACGACGTTAAAGATCGTATGCATATTCGCGATCTGTTTGGACGGATCGTCGGGGGAAAAACCACCCACCAGATCGGTGATCGGCAGAAATACACACAACAACGTGAACACGACCGTACCGATGATATTGAACGAGAGGTGAATGACCGTCGTTCGTTTCGCGGCGCGATTGGTACCGATCGCCGCAAGCAACGCCGTGATACAGGTACCGATATTACTGCCGAACAACACATATACAGCACTCGGAAAAACGATCAACCCCGACACGGCAAGCGTCTGCAAAATACCCACCGCCGCAGAGGAGGATTGGATCACCGCCGTAAAGAGGGTACCGGCAATAATACCAACTAACGGGTTGGAAAAAGACGTCATTAACGAAATAAACGTTTCCGAATCGCGGAGCGGGGTCATCGCACTGCTCATCATATCCATACCGATAAACAACACACCGAGACCCGCTAAGATCTTACCGATATGTTGCACCTTCGGTGCTTTTAAAAACACCACCATTGCAACACCGATAAACGCAAATAACGGCGCCACCGCACCAACGTCCAAGGCAATCAACTGACTGGTAATGGTGGTGCCGATATTCGCGCCCATAATGATCCAGACCGCTTGCTTCAAGGTCATCATACCCGAGTTGACAAACCCGACCACCATCACCGTCGTAGCAGATGACGATTGAATGACCGCCGTAATTCCCGCACCGACAAGCACTCCTAAAATGCGGTTCGAGGTCAGTTTTTCCAAAATGACCCGCATACGGTCACCCGCAGCGTCTTCCAAACCGTTACTCATCATCTGCATACCGTACAAAAACAGTGCCAGACCGCCGAGTAACCCTAAGACCAATGTAAAATCCACTTTTTTAACCTCCGTTTTTAAAACTGTTTTCAGTATAAAAATCGGTCATCCGTTTTTCAATAGTTTTTCACAGACTTTAACCTAAACTTAACCCAAATTTAACCAAACTGCCTCTGCGCACCTTGACTTCCCGCACAGAGGCGGTATAATAAACATATCATGTGTAAGGAGTGTTCGTATGACCTTCACCGAACTGATCGAACAACGGCAATCCTGCCGCGCATTCGACCCAACACGTACCGTGTCGGACGACGCGATTCGTATTATGCTCGAAACTGCACTTCTAGCTCCTTCCGCTTGTAACGGACAACCGTATCATTTCACCGTCTGTCGCGGCGACATCGCAAAACAAGTCGCCAAAGCCACTCAGGGAATGGGTATGAATGCTTTTACCGCAAACGCGCCTGTTCTGATCGTGGTCTCCGAAAAACCGTACGTCAAAACTGCGGCACTCGGCGCGAAACTCAAAGGGAACGACTACCGTTCGATCGATATCGGTATCGCCACCGCCTACCTCACCGCCGCCGCAACCGAGCAGGGTCTGTCTTCCTGCATTCTGGGCTGGTTGGACAACGATGCCCTTTGCCGCCTTTGCGATCTTGACGGTGCCGCGCGGTTGGTCATCGCCGTCGGCTACGCAAAGGCAGACGATCCTTTACGCACAAAAAAACGGAAACCGTTCGACGAACTGGTTTCCTTCCGATAAGGTGCCGACTATGAACTTTACTCACTATCACTATCCTCCGCCCGAAGTCCGACGGATCCGCGTAGACGTGTTTATGGACGAACAAGGATTTGTCGACGAGTTTGACGACATCGACGACGTCGCCACCCACTTCCTTTTACAAGACGGCGATACCCCCGTCGCCACCTGCCGCGTTTTTGTAAAAGACGACCCCGAAACCTATGTTTTCGGACGTTTGGCGGTAATAAAGCCATATCGCGGACAAGGACTCGGCGGTGTAATGATCCGACACGCCGAAACGTTTGCCGAGCAACACGGTGCTAAACGCATGGTCTTACACGCGCAATGCCGCGCACAAACGTTTTACGCAAAACAAGGCTTCACCCCGTTCGGTGAACAGGATGACGAAGAAGGTTGCCCGCACATCTGGATGGAAAAAATGCTGTAAAAAAGGACGGTTCGTATGAGTCGTACTCTTAAGGACAGAAAAATCGTAATATTGTTTATATTTTTTGGCTACTAGATTTTTTCCATACCGCTCCATAAAAAGCCAATTTGGTTGATTATTATCATCGACAGGCAATAACACTTTTTCTTTTGATATTCTGACATCGTTAATTTCTCTGTTGAAGTTATATTTTTCCGATAGTCTGTTAAGCATTGCCGCTACAAATAAGTATTGATAATAATTTAAATCTGTGTTTTTAAATGGGTAATATGGTCGCTTGCAACAAACTCAAACGGTTCATAAAAACAGGAGCCTACGCTTCCGCTGTTGGCAAGACTTAAACAATTATAAAATCTACGCACACCTGTTGTATTACCAATAAAATTATCTACGCCATTATTGAGTGCAGAAGAGGATACATAGGGAATATCACCGTTAGATTGATTTTCCCGTATTAGCCGCTTTCCGCGTTGAATATTTGGGAAAATATCTTTGACAAAAAACTCTTTCCACTTAACAGCGGTTATTTCAAGGGGCCTGACCCCCCGATTTTTTGAGTTTCTCTGCGCAATAATCAAGGTATTCGCGGCGTTTTACAGTTTCACGCTCTTTTATGTATTCTTCCATAAAAGCATAGTCGGGTTGCCCCGATTCATTTACTGGCAATAAAATAATTTGTCGATTCATACGGTTTGCGTTGAATTTATACCCATAAGTAAACTTCACTTTTTGGAGTTTAATAACTGTCGCTAAAAAAAGATAAACATATTTATTCTTTATCCCATCTTTCAAGTGTAACCGCTTCACGTCATCAGAAAAAATACAATTGTATGGGTGATAAAAAGTTTCTGCAACACTTCCATTGTAATTGACACCAAGTACATTATGATCTAAAGTGTTGTTTGTTGTTTTTACATAATTGGTAATGCCATTGTTTGAATCGGTAGCGCCAATAAACGGAATATTCCCATTATCCATATCAGCAGTCGTTAAGCGCTTGCCCGAACTTATAATAAAAACACCTTTTTCACCGCCAATATAAAATTCCTTCCATGCTCTGTCACTCAGTTTCAGCATTATCGCCCACCTCCTCAAAGAGATATTTTCTTCCCTGCATTATCATAGAAAATTCAAAAGACAGATAATCGCCGATGGTTTTATCAAAATCTGCCTCGGTGGGTAATTCATCGTTAAAGTAGTAGAAACTATGCAGCCATTCATCCGTAGGCTCTACCGTTGTTTCAACGCAGAATTTAGTTTCACTGTCAATGCGGTCAAACCATACGTCGAGCAGGTGTTGTTTCTTATCCTTTGCCGACTCGGTCTCAACGAGTCCTATATGGGGTGCAACCTTAAAGCCGTCATCTTCAAAATTGATAAACTTGCATTTCTTGTCGGCGGGATGCGGTTCACCTGCTGTGAATACGGCAATACAAGGCATTGTCCCTACACCATAAAAGGTATCTTTGCTTAATGTAATGACGCCCTCTAAGGTGTGGCGCTTGTAAATGTTTTCTTTTACTGCCTGTTCTTCCTTAGTCTTGCCGGTCATAGAGGATTGCGGAACAATAACAATGCACCTTGCACCGACCGCCAAAGAATTTAACAAATGCTCGGTAAATGCCATTTCATACAAATCGGGATTTTGTTTGGAGCCTTGCGAATAGGGCGGATTCATCATACCGACTGTGGATTGCTTTAACTGTAACTTGTTCGGATCTTGTTTTAAAAAGTCATCGTTTATAAGATTGCTCTTACCGTCGCCACGCAAAATCATATTGGTGGTAGCAATAGTAAACATATTCGGGCGCAACTCTACGCCGTGTAACTGATTTTGACGGATATGCTTTTGCTGTGCCGGATCGTCTTTGGCTATATCAAGCATATTGTGCATAGCGGCAATTAAAAATCCCGCCGTACCGCAGCAGGGGTCGAAAACAACGTCCGTTGCTTTCAGGTTCGCAAGGTCGCAAAACAACTGCGTTATATGTTTGGGGGTGAGGATAATACCCAAGGTTTGTCCATCGCCACCCGAATAACTCATAAATTCGCCGTAAAATCTGCCTATATAATCCTCCGCAGAGCGAGAATAGCGGATAGAACGGTAGATGGTTTTATTTAAAAATTCGGCAAAGTGCTTTAGCGGTGTTTTGTTCAGTTTGCTGTCAATCTCGTTTAATTTAATAGTATCCTTGATAAATGTAAATTGTCCTAAAATTTTATCTTTTTTCACCGCGGGTGAAACATTTGCTCTTTGCAGATTACTGTTAATCGCATCGTAAATTTTTTGACCGTCTGTTTTAATTTGATCGCCGGTTAGATCGTCAATGGAGAAATTCTTAAATTCCATTTCACGTAAGGCGAGCATAATCCCCGATACAATAAGCGGTTTTTCGGTATCAAGCAGATTGCCGTAATTCCTCAAATCCTCGTGAAGCGTTGCGGCATCCTTTAAGATTTCGACAGTTTCTTTTTCCTCATCGGTATTTTCTTTAAGAATTTCTCTTATATAATACTCGTCAATATTATCCTCGTTAAAGGAAATAAAGGATTGCACTTCGGGAAGTTCTCTGTAATATTCGGTTTCGTCAACGTAAATCGGGCTGATTTTATGCTTTTTTTCGTCACCCGAAACGCCAAAAGCAATTACCTTTTTATAATTCGTATTTTTCACAAGGTGCTTTGCATAAAATAGGGCACCGTTGACTGCATAATCGGTAACGGAACTTATTTCAGAGCAGATAACGCCATTATTTAATTTTATATGATGCGATAAATCTGCTTTATCTTCAATCACAATCAAATAGTCTTTTACTGCGCCGACATACTCGGGAAAGCCTACCTTTCCCGTACCGCGCTTTGATGCTGTTTTTAACGCATCGTCAAGTTCCTTTATTGAACTACCCTGTGGGTCAAGTGAAATTTCAGCTTCTTGTAAGAGCGTAAAAACCCATAAATCAGTTTTAATTTCTTTTTTAGCCATTGTTTTTACTCTCCAAATCCTTTGTAATAAGTTCGGTTAAATATTGATTTATGCTATAACCGCGTTCTTTGTTTTTCTTATCATTAACCGCTTTTCTCACTTTGTTATAAATATCCGGTGAAAGTCTTAATGGCAACATAATTTTTTCAACAGTAAGAACATTCGATTTATTCATAACACCCTCCTGTATGATATCATAATATCTTGATATTATGATATCATATTATAATTAAAAAATCAAGCATTGTCGCATACCACAACAAGCAGGGAAAATGTATCGCATTTCCCCAAATTTTAGCATAATCCTAAGACCTTAAAATGGGCGATTTGTGAATC
>CAYSPZ010000067.1:0-8837 GCA_964433065.1 uncultured Eubacteriales bacterium
TCCACCCCGTTCGCGGCTCAGACCGCTGCGGAGACCGCTGCCAAAGCGGCGATGGAACACGGTTTGAAAACCGTCGAAGTGTATGTTAAGGGCCCCGGCGCCGGCCGTGAAGCCGCGATCCGCGCCCTGCAAACCGCCGGCTTGGATGTGACCATGATCAAAGACGTCACGCCCGTGCCCCACAACGGATGCCGTCCTCCCAAGAGAAGACGCGTATAATCGAGAAAGCAGGAGGTGCAACCAATATGGCAAGATATACCGGTGCGGTGTGCAGACTTTGCCGCCGCGAAGGACAAAAATTGTTTTTGAAAGGTGAGCGTTGCTACACCGGCAAATGCGCGATTTCCCGTCGTGCATACGCACCCGGCCAACACGGTCAGGCGCGCAACAAAAAAGCGTCCGAGTACGGTAAACAACTCCGTACCAAACAATTTGCAAAACGTTACTACGGTGTTCTGGAAGGCCAATTCTACCACTACTATGAAATGGCAACCAAAATGCAAGGCGTGACGGGTGAAAACCTGCTCCGCTGGCTTTGCGTCGTCCCGTGCCGAAGCACGTCAACCCGTACCGCAAGGTCACTTCTCCGTCAACGGCCGCACGGCCAACACTCCGCCCCAACTGACCAAGGCGGGCGAAGTGGTAGCGGTGAAAGAAGCCAGCCGTTCGCTCGGTAAACTGAAAGCGATCGCGGAAGCCACCGCTTCCCGTCCGGTTCCGAAGTGGCTGGATCTCAACCGTGACACGCAAGAAGCCAAGATCGTGGCGTTCCCCGCCCGCGAAGACATTGATCTTCCGATCGAGGAAACCCTCATCGTCGAGTTGTACTCGAAATAATCGTCTATGTCGCACTGTGCGGCATAACCACACACATAAGGTTGTTGCGTATCGGCATTTCTGCCGATACTGCACACCGTTACTAACAAGGAGGGTTTTGAATGATCGAGATTGAAAAGCCCAAAATCGAAGCACTGGATATCGCTGCCGACGGTACCTACGGCAAATTCGTCGTGGAACCCCTCGAACGCGGTTACGGTACGACCTTGGGTAACAGTTTGCGTCGCGTGCTTCTTTCCTCTCTGCCGGGTGTGGCGGTAACGTCGATCAAGATCGACGGTATCCTGCACGAGTTTTCCACCGTCGAGGGTGTCAAAGAAGACGTCACGGAAATCGTATTAAATATTAAGAACCTGGTTTTACAGATCAACGGCGAAGGTCCCAAAACGGTCTACATCGAAGCCGTCGGTCCCTGTGAAGTGACCGCCGCTTCCATCAAATGTGACAGTGAAGTGGAGATCCTCCAACCCGACACCCACATCGCCACCATCGACGACGGCGGGAAATTGTTTATGGAGATCACACTGGACAAAGGCCGCGGCTATGTGCCTGCGGAACGCAACAAGCAGTTGATGAAACCGGTCATCGGTGTCATTCCGGTCGACTCCATCTATACACCGGTCGTGAAGGTCAACTACACGGTAAGCAATACCCGTGTGGGTCAGATCACCGACTACGACAAGTTGGAACTCGAGATATGGACCAACGGCACCATCTCCGCAAAAGAAGCGGTGTCGCTTGCCGCCAAGATCATTACCGAACACCTGCAACTGTTCGTCGAATTGTCCGACGACACGTTCGTAGGCGGCTTTATGGTCGAAAAAGACGACAAGGGCAAAGAAAAAGCGCTTGAAATGACCATCGAAGAGTTGGATCTCTCGGTGCGTTCGTTCAACTGCCTGAAACGCGCCAGCATCAACACCGTCGAAGATCTTATCAGCAAGACCGAAGACGATATGATGAAAGTGCGTAACTTGGGCCGCAAGTCGCTTGAAGAAGTTATCAACAAATTGGCGTCGTTGGGCTTTAGTCTGCGCGACGAAGAAGACTGATCACAGTCTTTACAGAATTCGGAAAAGGAGTGAATTCATATGCCCGGAACCAGAAAACTCGGCAGACCGACCGCTTCCCGTATGGCGATGCTGAGAGCGATGGTGACCTTCTTACTCGAGAAGGGCCGCATTGAAACCACCGTTACCCGTGCGAAAGAAGTTCGTACGATGACGGAGAAAATGATCACAATTGCAAAGAACCCCACTTTGGCGAACAAACGCTTGGTATTCGCGTTCGTGACCAAAGAGAGCGTTTGCAAAAAACTGTTTGATGAAATTGCCCCCAAATACGCGGAGCGCAACGGCGGTTATACCCGCATCATCAAAACCGGTGCCCGCCGAGGCGACGCTGCCGAGATGGCGATCATCGAATTGGTATAATCTCATAACAACAACCGCGCCCGAGGCAGAAGCCTCGGGCGCGGTTTTCGTTTCAATCCTATTCAGTACCGCGGTTAAGATCACGGACATCGGTACGTTCCAACAAATAATCCACCGACACATTATGAAAATCGGCGAGTTTGATCAGGGTGGCGGTCGGGATATCAATGTCGCCGCGCTCGTAATTGCTGTATACACGCTGACTGCAAGACAAGATCATACCCATTTGCGTTTGCGTGAGATCTTTGTCCTCCCGCAGATCACGGATCCGTCGGTACAGCGGCATCGCCACACCCTCCCTTACTCTTTTTTATTAGTATACCGTAGAAAGAAATTCGCTATTGACTTTTAGCGGAAAATTCGCTAAACTTGTCTTAAAAATGCGGAAGGGGAAAAAGGGATGAAAAGAACAGCAGCGGTATTATTGGTGTTAGTTACGATCTTGAGTTTTTGCGGGTGTGACGG
Organism: uncultured Eubacteriales bacterium; assembly: GCA_964433065.1. Lineage (GTDB taxonomy): Bacteria > Bacillota > Clostridia > Oscillospirales > Acutalibacteraceae > RGIG3009. The sequence goes on from CAYSPZ010000067.1 coordinate 2,736, forward strand.
ATCGATTGAATCGCACGAATCTACCACAACGACGGAAGTTGCGCTCGGCGCGGCAACCACAACTATAGCAGATGAGGTTGTTACGACGACAGTAAAACTTACGACTACCGCAAAGCCCAAAACGACTACGACCACGGTAAATCCGACCACAACCGTCACGAAAAAGACGACGACCACCGCGAAACCTACCACCACTAAAAAATTGACCACAACAACGGAGAAACCGACGACCACCGCCAAAAAGGTAACCACCACGACGGTGAAACCCACCACTACCACCAAAGCGGTGCAGATCGATCAAACACAAACGATGGTTTGGATCCCCAAATCGGGCAAAAAGTATCACAGCCACGCGAGTTGCAGCGGAATGGACGACCCGTCGAAGGTAACGAAGGAAAAAGCAGAGCAGTTAGGGTACACCCCCTGCAAACGATGCTATTAATACGAGTCCATAAGATGACAAAAGGAAAAGCGTCGCACAGCGAGGTTTACTACTTGCAAACGACTTGATTGACAGCCGACGGAGGAATAGAGAGTACAATGTAAGTATTGACTTACAAGGGGGAAGAGGTATGAAAAAGGCAACGGCATTATTGTTAGCACTTTTTATGGTACTTTCGTTGACCGCTTGCGGCGAAGCGGCAGACGATACGACGGCGACCACCACAACGACGGTGGATACCACCACAGCAGAGGTGACCACCACGGTACAAGAAGAAATCACCACGACCAAACAAGAAACGACCACGGTCGACACGAAGAATACCACAACCAAGAAACCGACTACGACGGTCACCAAAGCGACCACCACAACCAAGAAACCAACAACCACAACAACCGTCAAAGTGACTACTACGACCACTAAAGTGACCACCACTACCCAAAAAACCGCCACCACGACCACGATGGTAAAGAAGGACTACACAAAAGACGAAACCGTCGCGTTGTTGAAAGCGGCGATTACCAAGACGATGGCGGCAAAATCATACAAGTTGGTTGGAACGGCGACGGCACAATATACTGCTGAAGGTGTCTCCCGGACGAGTAAAGAACTGTTTGAAATGACCTTGAAAAAGAACGCCGACGGCAGTACCGTTTTTTATGAGAAGGAAAGCAGTATATATGGCGATTCCACTCAGGCCGAAGAAACATACGGGAACGGTAAAAAGGTATACCACCATAACACCGATCATTCGAACGCATATGCAGAATACGAATTTGACAAAAATTTTGCATATGAAGACCTTGATGACTGTTATGGTCTCAGCAGCGGCGTGTCTACCATCGCTGCTATGCTCAGCGGTGCGGGTGATCATTTAAAAGACTATACCGTCAAAACGACCGTTCTCGCCGACGGCACGGTAACAATATCTCTTCCGAATAAAACAGAGGCAATGGTATACTATTCCACGTTGTTCGGCATAGAGGGCGAGGTCGGTTCGGAGGTCGTTGACGCCATGCAAGCGTTTACGGTTGAACTGAAGGTGGACAAGAGCGGGTATTTTGTGGGCCTCGGGTATACAGCAACGCAAGCCAATCAAACGCAGGACACTTCTTTTGTGTGGAGTGAGGTTGATCGTGTAACGACCATTGCGCAACCGAGTTTCGTGTCGGAAATCAACCGTATGAAAACTTCCGCCGATTGGGAACGCGATACATCACTGACTTATTATGACAACACGAATGGTTCGCAAGCGGGATACGCACTTTCTGCCGATGACGACAAAGTGTTGTACGGGGTTCTTTGTTATATCGGTTCGAAAGACGACGATACAAAGCCCGTTTCACTGTACACCATCAAAAAACAGATCGACGGAATTCCGGTCCGTGAGGTATCCAGTATTGACACAAATAGGAATACAATTGTGGTTGAAAATCTGATTGTTCCGGCAGAATGTGACTGGAATGTGGTTGCAGGGGACGAACGTTATCAAAACACGACGCTGTTTTTTGAAGGTACCTCTGCGGAATATTTTGGAGACGATCCCTTCGACATATACATAAAGGGATTTCTGGAACGGTTTAAAGGCGTGCATTTTAAAGGTGAATGGCAATTGGTAAACGGTATGCCCGTTGCAAAATAAGGAATCACAAGGGGGGGACCGACGTTATAAAACGTCAGTCCCCTTTTCTTGTGAGGTGTATACAAAAAAATGTATAAAAAAGCAATACTTTCTACTTTACAGAAGTTGCAAAAAGTGTTATGATATAGGTTGGTCAAAGGTTACTTTGTATTATTTATCCTAAAAGGAGGACATATTCATGGCAAGAAAGTTCAAAACCATGGACGGTAACAACGCCGCGGCGCACGTATCCTATGCGTTCACCGAAGTTGCGGGTATCTACCCGATCACCCCGTCCAGCCCGATGGCAGACTACGTCGACCAATGGGCAGCACAAGGCGTGAAAAACATTTTCGGTACCACCGTTAAGGTGTCCGAAATGCAATCCGAGGCAGGTGCCGCCGGTACGGTGCACGGCTCGTTGAACGCGGGCGCGCTCACCACCACCTACACCGCTTCGCAAGGCTTGTTGCTGATGATCCCGAATATGTATAAGATCGCGGGTGAATTGTTACCCTCGGTGTTCCACGTGTCGGCGCGCTGCGTTGCGTCCCACGCACTGAACATCTTCGGTGACCACTCCGACGTGTACGCGTGCCGCCAGACCGGTTTCGCAATGCTCGCCGAAACCAACCCGCAGGAAGTCGAAGACCTCGGCGCCGTCGCTCACTTAGCGGCGATCAAAGGTCGCGTTCCGTTCTTAAACTTCTTTGACGGTTTCCGTACCTCTCACGAGATCCAGAAGATCCAGATCTGGGACTACGAAGACCTCGCTGAGATGTGCGATATGGATGCGGTTGCCGCGTTCCGTAAACGTGCGCTCAACCCTGAACATCCCGTGATGCGCGGTTCGCACGAGAACGGCGACATCTTCTTCCAACACCGTGAAGCCTGCAACCAATACTACGACGCGGTCCCCGAGATCGTCGAAGAGTATATGGGCAAGGTCAACGCGAAACTCGGCACCAACTATCAACTGTTCAACTACTACGGCGCTCCCGATGCGGATCGCGTTATCATCGCGATGGGCTCCATCTGCGACGTGGCGGAAGAGGTCATCGACTATATGAACGCCACCGGCGAAAAAGTCGGTCTTATCAAAGTCCGTCTGTATCGTCCGTTCCGCGCGGATAAACTCCTCGCCGCTCTGCCCGCGACCGCCAAGAAAGTGGCTGTCCTCGACAGAACCAAAGAACCCGGCGCGCTCGGCGAACCGTTGTTCCTCGACGTGGTGACCGCCCTCGCGACCCAAGGTCGTACCGACGTGAAAGTCATCGGCGGCCGTTACGGTCTCGGTTCCAAAGATACCCCGCCCTCCAGCGTGTTCGCGGTGTATAAGGAACTCGCGAAAGCCGAACCCAAAGCGCAGTTCACACTCGGTATCTGCGACGACGTGACCAACCTCTCCCTCGAAGAAGAAGTCGCGCCCAACACCGCGGCGGAAGGCACCATCGAATGCAAATTTTGGGGTCTCGGCGGTGACGGTACGGTCGGTGCTAACAAAAACTCCATCAAGATCATCGGTGACCACACCGACAAATACGTACAAGCGTATTTCCAATACGACTCCAAAAAGACCGGCGGTATCACCATCTCGCACCTGCGTTTCGGTGACAAACCGATCAAGAGCCCGTACTATATCAATAAAGCGGACTTCGTGGCTTGCCACAATCCGTCCTACGTTGACAAGGGCTACAAGATGGTCAACGACGTTAAACCCGGCGGTGTGTTTATGATCAACTGCCAGTGGTCGGCGGAAGAACTGGGTGCCCACCTCAACGCGGAAGCAAAACGCTACATCGCGAAGAACAACATCCAACTGTACACCATCAACGCGATCGACCTCGCGATGCAGATCGGTATGGGCAAACGTACCAACACCATTCTGCAATCCGCGTTCTTCACGCTGGCTAAGGTTATGCCGCAAGAAGATGCGATCCAGTATATGAAAGACGCCGCCACCAAGTCCTACTCCAAGAAGGGTATGGACATCGTGGAAATGAACCACAAAGCCATCGACGCGGGCGCGACCGCGTTCGTGAAGATCGACGTTCCGGCTGACTGGGCAAACGCGACCGACGATGTAGCGGCTACCGCTTCCGAAGGTCCCGCGAAACTCGTCAAGATGGTCGACAACATTATGGAACCCGTCGGCAAGATGAACGGTGACAGCCTGCCTGTTTCCGCATTTATGGATCACGCAGACGGTACCTTCGAACAGGGCGCTTCCGCGTACGAAAAACGCGGTGTGGCGGTTATGGTTCCCGAATGGAACGAAACCACCTGTGCGAAATGTAACAAGTGCGCGTTCGTGTGTCCGCACGCGACCATCCGTCCGTTCGCGCTGAACGAAGACGAAGTGGCAGCGGCTCCCGCGAATATGAAGAAAGCGCCGAAACCAGTCATCAAAACCAACTACACCTACACCTTGGCGGTATCGCCGATGGATTGTATGGGTTGCGGCGTTTGCGTAGGCGTCTGCCCGACCAACTCGCTCACCATGGTCGCGAGAGAGTCGCAGGATGCACAACAAGAAGTGTTCGATTACTGTGTGGCGAAAGTGTCGCGTAAACCCGAAGTGGAAGGCAACACCGTCATCGCCAGCCAGTACAAACAACCCCTCCTCGAGTTCTCCGGCTCCTGCGCCGGCTGTGCGGAAACCGCGTATGCTCGCCTGATCACCCAGCTGTTCGGTGACAGAATGTATATCTCCAACGCCACCGGTTGTTCCTCCATCTGGGGCGGCCCCGCCGCTACCTCGCCGTACACCGTCAACAAAGACGGCCACGGTCCCGCCTGGGCGAACTCCTTGTTCGAAGACAACGCGGAACACGGCTTTGGTATGTACCTCGGCCAGAAAGCGGTACGTAATCGCTTGATCGACCAGATTCAGGAAATGGCGGCTTCCGATAAAGCCTCTGCGGAATTCAAAGCGGCGGCGGAAGCGTACCTCGCAACCGTCAACGACGGCGAGAAGAACACCGACGCGACCAAAGCCTTGATCGTCGAACTCGAAAAAGCGGCGGCAGCAGGTTGCCCGACCGCACCCGCAGTGCTCGAAAGCAAAGAATTCCTGTCCAAGAAATCCGTCTGGATCTTCGGTGGTGACGGTTGGGCATACGATATCGGTTTCGGTGGTGTGGACCACGTACTCGCTTCCGGCGAAGACGTGAACATCATGGTATTCGATACCGAAGTGTACTCCAACACCGGCGGTCAGGCTTCCAAAGCATCGCAGATCGGTCAGGTCGCCCAGTTCGCGGCTGCCGGTAAAGCGATCGCGAAGAAGAGCCTTGCCGAGATCGCGATGTCCTACGGCTACGTGTACGTCGCGCAGATCGCGATGGGTGCGGATATGAACCAAACCATCAAAGCGATCGCGGAAGCCGAAGCGTATCCGGGTCCGTCGCTCATCATCGGTTATGCCCCCTGCGAGATGCACAGCATCAAGGGCGGTATGGTGAACTGCCAAGCCGAGATGAAGAAAGCGGTCGATTGCGGTTACTGGAATATGTTCCGCTTCAACCCCGCGGCGAAAGAAGCCGGAAAACCGGTCTTCACCATCGACAGCAAAGCTCCCACCACGAGCTATCGCGACTTCATTATGAACGAGGCACGTTACTCCTCGCTCACCCGCTCCTTCCCCGAACGCGCCGAAGCGCTGTTCTCCGAAGCCGAGCAGAATGCGATCGCCCGTTACGATCACTTGCTCAAACTGCAAGCGCTCTACAACGACTAATCCAAAAAGCAAAGCCGAGCCCTTTGGGCTCGGCTTACTTTTTTATCTGTTGCACAAAAAAGAAAAGTAACACACCGTCTAATATCTAACATCTAACATCTAACGTCTAACATCGTAGGGGTGGGTCTCTGCGCCCGCCCGCAAGCCTCCCTCTGACGAGGGAGGTGTCAAAACCATAGGTTTTGACGGAGGGAGAGAATTTCTTCCTCCCCTCTGCACACCCCGCACCTTTGTTGGACGCGAAGAACAAAAAGTGAAATGAAAAATGAGAAACAGAGCAAAACGGCGAGAAAACGAGAG
>CAYSPZ010000068.1:0-8835 GCA_964433065.1 uncultured Eubacteriales bacterium
ATATAATATACCTAAACTTCAATTAATGTTAAAAAGAATGAACAGGAAATCAAAACCATAGTTTAATATCATAAAAGGCAAATTTTTTTGGCATCTAAATAGTTCGTAACAGCCAGCAAAAAGAGCCTTGTGCATTGCACAAGGCTCTTTTTGCAACTAAGTGTGCCTTGCGGCACGATAAGCACACCTTCGGTGCGTGAAGCGATGCTACGCATCGTGAAGCGCCTGCGGGCGTGGGTGGCACACTTAACTTCACTTTGTGCGAAGCACAAAACTTCATTATGACGTAAGGCATAACTTCACGCAAGGCAAAGCCTTGCGCTTCACTTAAAAGTATAATACAATCTGCAAGGAGTGATAATGTCCGAAAGTAAATTGCGAGATATGTCATTAGATTTCGCCGTATCAATTATAAATCTTGTTAAAGACCTCAAACTCAAAAAGGAAAATATAATTTCTAACCAAATCGGCAGAAGCGGCACCTCAATCGGCGCCAATATCCGCGAAGCGCAATATGCCCACGGCAAAGCAGACTTTGTATCAAAACTCCAAATCGCCCTTAAAGAAGCCAACGAAACGGGCTATTGGCTTGAACTTTTATATAAAACGAATTACATCGACGAAGCCACCTACAAAAATCTTGATTCCGCTTGCACAAGTATTCGTGTAATGCTAATTTCATCGGTGAATACGGTTAAATCAAAACAATAAAAACAGCACCCGATTTCAAATGAAATCGGGTGCTGTTTTTATTCCCTGCCTATAAGGTAATCTGCCGATACATTATAAAAATCACAAAGCCGAATTAAATCCTCTATTTTAAGTTCCGCCCTTCCCATTTCAATGTGGTTGTAGCCTTGTTGAGATTTGTTTAGCACTTTGGCTATCTGAGACTGCGTTAGATCATTATCTTCACGAAGCTCACGCATTCTTTCGCGATAATTCAACTTACACACCCCCATAGAATTTATCTTAACGCACTCATAATTTGAGTATTGACAATTACTCAAAGATTGAGTAAAATCGTTTATAGAAGATTGCTTTTAAAGCGATCACATTCTGCAAAAGGGGTAACGGATATGAATAAAAATTTATTTATGATTATGTGTCACAAAAATCTTTCCCAAGTCTTATTGTTATCTAAAACATTGTTGTCTTCGGATTCCGACGTGGTCGTACATATTGATTCGGCTGTAGCGGATGACGAATACACTTCTTTTTTGGAAGCAACGAAAGATATTCCGAATCTTTACGTTACCGACAAAAGAATTCACGGTGTTTTAGACACAAGATCTCTTGTGGATATTGTTTTCATAATGATCGAATATACTAAAGTTAAAAATTTAACGTATAGAAACTATTGTTTGTTGAGCGGTCAGGACTTCCCCATAAAACCGATAAGCAAAATAAACGAGAGTTTACTGAAAGACTATCCTTTGCCATACATTGATTGTACTCCCTACGATAAACATAATTGGATCTATCACAAATTTAAATACACACCTTTTTTAGTAAAATTCAATGACTTCATCTCCAATAATTTCAGCCGTAAAAACCCTATTCGCAAGGTTCTGAGAGCATTCGCCGTGACGGGCCGAAAATGCATTAGTTTGTTAAAACAGACCTCATATGACCGATTCACAAAGAACGGCATTGATTTGTACGGCGGCTCTGCTTGGTGGATCTTACCCGACGTCATCATTGATTTCATTTACGATGAATATGCACGCTCTGCAGCAACAGTTAACCATCTTCTAAAAACGTATACTCCGGAAGAAACATTTTTCCAAACTATGACCATGCTTTCTCCGTATAAAGACACGGTACATATCAATCCTGTTGAACAGGTAGCACAAAGTTGTAAGACGTGGGCATATTTTTTCGACGAGGATAAGCCCTTTAAAGGTCACCCCTATATCTTTACGACAAATGAATTTGAGAAGCTTCGCGCTTCCTCCTGTTGGTTTGCCAGGAAATTTGATACCCAACAGGATTGCAAGATTATCGAACAAATACAAAAACAGTTGTTATCCGAAACGTCATAACGCCAAACAGAAAACTCCGCCGAGCGAGACACTTTGTAAAGAAGTTGTCTCGCTCGCCTTTTATACTTACAAGAAAAAGACCTGTTCGTTTTCAACTAAGCCATCCCTTGCGGGGTATCCTTACCCTTGCAAAACAGAGCGGGCACTTCATTGACAGAATATGATGCTTGTGTTATACTTTATACGGAATATTATGTTCGGTTATTAGATGTGAGGTTGTCATGGATTATCAAGTTTTTATATCTTTCAAAAACACCGATAATGACGAATTTACCGAAGACAAGAAAATCTGTGAAGATTTGTATCGCTACTTAAGTGAAAAAGGTATCAAGACATTTTACAGCAATGTTTCACTCTTGGATTTCGGCGAATCGGCATACAAAGAAGTGATTGACGACGCGCTTGACGAAGTGCGGATCATGGTTGTTGTGGGCAGCAAAAAAGAATACCTGGCTTCCAAATGGTGCAAATACGAATGGCACACCTATCAGCAAAACATACTTTCCAACATCGTAGACGGCTCCATCATCACCTATTTGGGCGATATAGATCTTTCTAACGTTCCTACCGGAATACGCCATTATCAGTCCTTCAAGATCCGTCAGTCTTCCGTAGAAACGGTCGGGGATTTTGTGATCAAGGCTCTGGAAAACGGCAAAAAAAACTCTGCGGAGGAAGCAGCACCCTCCTGCGAACCGAAATCCTACCAAAACCACACAACCGGCAATCACGAATTCGGTGAAAAAAAGGCATCTTATTACGATTCCGCCTTTAGCGGAGAATATAAACGTTTAAAACTTCAAGGCGAAGCCATGCGTCCCAGCGATATGTTAGGCATCAACTACGTCAAAGAACAACTTCAAAATAAACAGAATGTATACATTCTCGACGTAGGCTGCGGATACGGTGTTGTGGGCAGAGATAGATTTGCCGATTTCCCTGACAAAATCATTTTGGGAATTGATATTTCGGACGTTGTGTTAACCAAAGCAAAAGAACTCAACACCGATCCTAACGCATACTATGAACACGTCGACGTATTATCTGAAAATTTTGAAGATGAAATGGAAATGATAATGGACAAATACAATATTCCCAAATTTGATATTGTATTTGGCGCATATGTTCTTCAACACGTAAAAGACCCTCTAAAGGCACTGCGCAATCTTCGTTCTTGTCTGGCAGACGACGGATACGTTATATTCCGTCAATCTGACGAAGGCACGTATATTGCATACGGCGACGACGGTCTTGTCCACAAAGTGTGCGAACGATATTTAAAAGCACCGGGCATTGACGACCGCTTCATTGGAAGAAAGATGTTCCACTATTTGGAATCCACCGGATACAAAGATATACGTCTTTTCGGGTCCTTTATTGATACCTCACAAATGGATTATGACCAGCGTATGGCGCTGTATAAGATGCGTTTTTCATTGCGGACTATGTATTACAAGAAAGAGTTGGAAAAAGACCCCTTCAATTTAGAAGTGAAAAACGAGTTGGAATGGATGTCATACGCGTTGGATAAACTTCAAGAAGTATTTGGAAGTCCTTCCTTCTGGTTTGGTGAAACAATGCTTGTTTCGGTAGCCAAAAAGAAGTAAAAACGAACGTCGTTTTCGTGTATAGAAAGCACCGCCGATCGGCGGTGCTTTCTGTTTCATCTTGCTTTTTCGATGCACACATTGTATAATGATAAAAACGTTTTACGGGGAGGAATCGCGATGAAAGTTATGACCTTTAACACTCAACATTGTTTGAATTATCTTGAACAGCGCATTGATTATCCGATCATGGCAAAAGCCATTTTGGAATGCGGTGCGGATATCGTGGGATTGAACGAAATGCGGGACAAGGGGTCCCGACCGACTTACGATCCGCAGGTCGCGATTCTTTCGGAATACACCGATCTCCCATACCATTATTTTGCGGCCGCGCTTATTGAGCACGGCGATTGTCCGTACGGGAACGGGTTGTTATCCCGCTATCCGATCGAGCAAGCCGAAACCATTCTGATTCCCGAACCGAACCCGCGCGGGTACGACGGGTGGTACGAACAGCGTTGTGTATTAAAAGCGAAGTTAAAAGGCGGTATCACGGTACTGATATCGCATTTCGGGTTGAATCCCGACGAGCGGGAAAGCGCGGTAAAGACGGTGCTGGAAAACTTAGAGGACGAGAAATGCATTTTAATGGGTGATTTTAACGCGGTCCCCGACGACAAGGTGCTGGATCCCATTCGTGCGCGGATGAAAGATACCGCCGATCACTTTACCGAAACGCGGTTCAGTTATCCGTCGGACGCGCCGTTTAAAAAAATCGATTATGTTTTCGTATCGCACGATATTGAAGTGATTGAGGCGGATATTCCTGCCATCGTGGCAGCGGATCATCGCCCACATACCGCAACAATACGTTTGTAAAGGTGAGTATTATGACAGATCTATGGATCAAAAATGTATCGGCACTGGAAAAGGTGTTCCTCGACTCGGACGGAACGATGGCGGCATTTGACCGCGGCAGTGCGCTACTGAACGAGGAATTTGCCTATCAAGTTCTGTTTAAATTGAATAGCGACGCACCATGCGACCAACCGTTTGAGTTGGAAGTGATATCGGATCTTGCCGACAATATTTCGTTGTATGTCGTCAAGTCGATTCCCGTCCATTTAAACCATTTTAACGGGTCGGGTGACGACTGGTATCTCTCCCACTCCCCCGGTTTGTTTCCCGACGTATTGGAGCCGTATCGCACCTGCGTGATGGTATCGCCCAAACAAATGAAGTCGTTGTGGGTGAACGTGCGGGTGTCGGAACACACCGCCGTCGGTACGCACAATATCGCGGTGCGTTTTAAGCAGGACGGGACGGTGTACGCTGAGAGCGTGTTTTCGCTTGACGTGATCGGGCAGGTATTGCCGAAACTCAATATCCCCTACACCAACTGGTTCCACTGCGATTGTCTTGCTTCGTATTATGGGGTCAAACCGTTATCCAACAAGCATTGGAAACTGATCGACGCGTATTTGAAAATGGCTGCCGATCACGGTATGAATATGGTGCTCACCCCCATTTTCACACCACCGCTGGATACCAAGGTCGGGTTAGAGCGCCCGACGGTACAGTTGGTGGAAGTTTCCTGCGAAAACGGTGTGTATTCGTTCGGGTTTGATCGTTTGATCCTTTGGATGGAATTATGCAAAAAACGCGGGATCGAGTATTTGGAAATCTCACACCTGTACAGCCAATGGGGTGCCAAACACACACCGAAGATCGTGGTAAAAGAAAACGGCAAAACGATCAAAAAATTCGGATGGCATACCGACGCATTGAGTGAAGAGTATTGTTCGTTTATCAAGCAGTTGTTGCCGCCGCTCAAAACCGTATTGACGGAGTATTGGGATAAAGACAAGGTCTATTTTCACATTTCCGACGAGCCGAACGAGGAAAGCATCGAGCATTACGGGAAACTGTTTTCGTTCATCAAGCCGTTGCTGGGTGATTTTAAGCAGATGGATGCGATCTCAGAGTTTTCGTTGTATCAGAAACGGTACGTGGAAACACCCGTGGTCATCACCTATGCCATTAAGCCGTTCCTTGAAGCGGATCTTCCGAACTTGTGGGCATACTACTGTTGCGGACCCGACGACAACGGGTACAGTAATCGCTTTATTGCGATGCCGTCCTATCGTACGCGTATCATGGGACTTCAACTCTATAAGTACGACATTAAGGGATTCTTGCAATGGGGGTATAACTTCTATTACTGTCGGTTATCCACCCATCTCATCAACCCGTATCTGACCGCCGATTCGGACGGCGGGTTCCCTGCAGGCGACGCGTTTGTGGTATACCCCGCAAGTGACGGGCCGATCCCGTCGTTGCGGTTAAAGGCATTTTATCACGGGTTACAGGATCTGATGGCGGCGAAATTGCTGGAACAAAAGATCGGCAAAGATGCCGTAATGCGCATTGTCGAAAAAGACGGTGCGGTCACCTTTAACGAGTTTCCCCACACATCCGAACATATTTTGTCGGTGCGTGAGATGATTAACCGAAAACACAAGGAGTGTATCTAAGACATAAAAAGCCGCAGCAAGACAATGTCTTGCTGCGGCTTTGCTCATTGGAATTAAAGACCGAATTCGCTTTCGTAACTGACCAGACTGGCATCGGTCACACCTTGGGTGGAGAGGAGAACGTCCACCAATGCCATCTCATTGCTTTTGAGCGAGAGTTCCAGTGTGAGTTCGGCACCGCGGCCGGTGAGTGTACGGGATTTAACACGGTAAGAGGGTAATTTTTTGAGGGCTTGTTTGAGCGCGTCGTTGTATTGCGGATCGTAACGGATGATCAGCAAGTACGGACTTTTGCCTTTAAGGGAAAACAGGCAGATCACGTAGTAGAGGATACCCACCGTCAAGCAACCGATCGCGCCCGCGAAGTACAAACCGGCACCGCTCATAATACCTGCCGAGATCGCCCAAAACATAAAGATGGTATCGACGGGGTCTTTGACGGCGGTGCGGAACCGTACGATAGAGAGCGCACCGACCATACCGAGAGAAAGCGCCAGATTGGAACTGATGGTGCGAATGATCATCGCGGTGATCATTCCGAGTAAGATGAGCGAAAAAGCGAAACCTTTGGAAAACAGAACACCGCGGAACGTACGGCGGTAGACCAGTAAAATGAACAGGCACATTAAGAACGCGGAAAGCAGAGAGAACGCCATCTGTTCCATCGAAACACCCGTGTTAAACTGTTCCATCACGCTGTTTTTAATCATATCGGCAAAAGACATTTTGGTTACTTCCTTTCTTACTGTACCTGACGGCAAAGTTCGTATTTGGAGATGGCGCAACGCGCCATCGGGACACTGCCTAACAACCGACGTACGCTGTCGGGGAGTTGCTCGTCGTATTTAACTTCCAGTACCATTCGATCGCCCGACAGAATGGGAACGGTGAACAGGTCATTATCAAACAGGTCGTGCGCGTACCGACCGCTGTGGATATCCATATCGAAGGTGATGCGCACGTCGTTGAAGATGTACGGTTCGCGGTGGTAGTCGACGATCACCGCGGGACGCAGTACGCGGGTACGCATTTTGAGGTAGAAGTTGCGAATAAGCGGGTGTGCATCTTCGTACATCCACCAGATATCCCCGTTCAAAATACGGTCGGTCTGTTCGCGGGTGAGCGGCGCGGAAAGTTTGCGGGTCATCTGACCGAGTTTTTGTTTGCTTTCCAGACGGATGAACGAGTCGTCCCCGTTATAAAACCGAATACGGAATTTCTCGCGTTTTTCCACACCCTCGACCTTGTCGAGCAGACCGCTCTGTGCGTAGTCGTCAAAATATAAACTGCGGATCAGGTAACGACCGTCATCACTTTGGATGTGGGCATCCTGTTGCAAACCGGCGGCGATACGGGTACGCAACTGCGCATAAGCGGCGCGGCTGATGTAATATTTATTTTCGTAGCGTAATCCGTCCACCGTCACCCTTCCTTTCGTTCTCTGTTGATTATACACGCTTTTTTGATATTCCGCAAGAGAAACTGTAAATTTTGTGTGAGGAGTATTGACAAACACACGAAAAAAGCAGTATGATAGTTTACAAATTTGAAAAAGGAGTTTTCGAAATGAAAAGGATCGTCACCATTCAGGATATTTCGTGTCTTGGCAAATGTTCGTTAACCGTCGCGTTACCGATCATTTCGGCAATGGGCGTGGAGGCTTCCGTTGTCCCGACCGCCGTATTATCTACCCACACGATGTTCAAAGAATTTACGTTCCGCGATCTGACCGAGGATATCACCCCGATCTCTGAGCATTGGCAACGGGAAGACTTTCATTTCGACGCGATCTATACGGGATATCTCGGATCGTTTGAACAGTTGCGGTTGATGTCAACATTCTTTGACGATTTCAAACGCGATGATAATTTGATCTTCATTGATCCCGTGATGGGTGACTACGGCAAACTGTATACCGGCTTTACCCCTGAATTCGCCGCCGAAATGGCAAAACTGTGCGCGAAAGCGGACGTCATCGTTCCCAATATGACCGAAGCGGCATATATGTTGGGTATTCCCTATCGCGAAACCTACGATGAAGCATATGCTAAAGACGTATTGCAAAAACTATGTGCGCTCGGCGCGAAAAAGGCGGTATTGACCGGTGTATCGTATGTACCGAACAAGATCGGCATTATGATATACGACCGCGAAGCCGACGCGTTCACCACCTATTTTCACGACCGCATCGATGCGAGTTATCACGGTACCGGTGACGTATTTGCCAGTACGTGTGTCGGTGGGCTGATGAACGGATTGTCGCTTGAAGAGGCGTTAAAGGTCGCCGCCGATTATACGGTGGAATGCATCCGTTTGACTGAGGAAGAGCCGAATCACAACGTATACGGTGTCAATTTTGAGAGCGCCATCCCGTTTTTACTGCGCCTCTTAGGAAAATAAAAAAATTTCTGCAAATACCCCTTGACAAGTATCTCCTTTTTCGGTATAATGACACTCGTCCCGAAAAAACAAGGTGACACGAGCAGTCCGAACCCGCCTCAAAGCGGCGTATTTCGGTGCTTTTCACCTAATTTGTTCTTGCAAGGCGGGAGCCTTGCTTCGCCCAAATTAGGCAAAAACCCCTCAAAATCTCCTCGCTTTGAGGTCGCAGATTTTAAAAAGAGCGGATTTTTGCTTAATCGAGGCACGAAACACAGCGAATACTGTACGTATTCGCGAGTATTTTAACGAAGATGAAGCGGAAATCCG
>CAYSPZ010000069.1:0-8830 GCA_964433065.1 uncultured Eubacteriales bacterium
TCATAGCTAAAGCTTTATGGTACCACCAGCACAGCTGGTGGTTTTTTCCTACAATGAAAGTGCCCGAAAGCCTAACGGTTTTCGGGCACTTTGTTGTCACCCCATACGAGCAGGTGCCATAACGCTTGTAACCGAGGAGGTAACCATTCGATCGGCAGGGCGGCGGTCATTGACGGAGGAGTATAGGTTTCGCCGTGCAGGGCGCGACCGGTGACCGCGTCGGCTAAAAACAATCCCAACACGGCAAAGCATACGATCATGGTCAGTAAAAACGCACAGGCGCACAAGCGAAACGTGTCACGGCGCCGTTCTTTTCGGGTCAATTGCTTCCCTCCCCACGCAGTACCTGCACCAATCCGTTACCGATGAGTTCGGCGGAATAGACCGCCTCTTCCAATGTATTGGCATCACTACCGACTTCAATGAGCAGTGACCCGTTGGTCAGTTGATGATTGTACCGCGCGTTGGCAAGGTTGAGCGGACGTATCAAGGTCGGATAGTCGGTATGTAAACGTTGTTGCAGACGGACGGCAAAGGACAAATTTTCCTGCGTGTGGGTGTTGGGCGCGGTGTCGGTATTCATCATACCGACGATGATCATCACTTGCGCCGCTTTCTTCCCGTTGATAACGGCGGTCGGTTTGATCCGCGTGTTCTGATCGGGATATACCGCGTCGCGGTGCAGGTCAAGCACCACGCGGATGGTGGGGTATTGTTTGAGATACGCTTGGATGGCAGTTTTCGCGTGGGAATACGCGCCGTTATACGGTTGGTCGTGTATGGCGGTATCGTGTATCACACCGATCCCCGCCATTTTCAGTTGTGCCGCCAACGCTTTGCCGACGGCAGTCATATTTTTTTCAGCGTCGGTGGTACGGGTGGCATCGCTGTTTTGATAGACACCGTCGTCGCGTTCCAGATAACATTCGGTAGTATGGGTATGCAGGATCAGCACCTGCGGTGCCGTTTCATCGTTTCGGAACGACAGCGCGGGTGTATGGTTGAGTGCCGCCGCGATATCCACCGTTTTTCCCGTGCGGTTGGTGATCGCGACCCCTTGTTCAAAGACGGTACCGACACTCATCTGTTTCGTGACGACCACCCCGTCACCGTCGGTGGCGGCCTCGTCTTTCGGTACTGCCAACGGGATCGCCGTTTGCAGATACGCGCCGTCGGGCGGTAACACGGTTTCGGTTTCGAAGTCTACCGTCGGTGTATCGGCATAGGTAGGTTCGGTCCGTTCCACAACCCCGACACTGTTTTGCGGTTGACGCAGTCCTGCCGAGAGAAGTGCCGCGCGGCGACCCCAATCGATCCAGCGGTCGGGCGGTACGGCGGCGACACCCATGATGAGCGCGGTCAAGGTTGCCGTGACGATAAGGAAATTGAGTATGGCTTTTTTCATTCTGTTCACCACAGGCAGTATATGCGCCGATTGAGCGGATTATACCGCCGCGGTGGTAAGTTGAAGCGGTGAATAGGATGGTTGTAAGGCGGCATTGACGGTCATTGCCACCAGTTTGGCGGCGCGGGCGATCATCACGTCCACCTCGCGGGGGGTGACGGTCATCTGTCTGCCTTCGGGGGTGATGCGTTCGCCGCCGTCGGTGCCGGTGAGTTCGGTTGCCAAGGTGACGGCATCCACCACCGTCGGTACGCCGATACCGATGACCGGCACACCCAACGTATCGCGGTTGAGTGCCAAACGGTTGTTACCGACACCCGAGCCGGGCGAAATACCGGTATCAGACAGTTGCACGGTACATCCCAGCCGTGAGAGGGTACCTGCCGCCAACGCGTCGATGGCGATCACGGCGCACGGGCGGATACAGTTGCAGACCCCTTCGGTGAGTTCTTTACTTTCCATTCCCGTGTTGCCGAGTACACCCGTTGTGAGCACCGCCACGGGGCGCAGGTCGTCGAGATCCATACTGCGCGCGTATTCTCCTTGAATGTGGCGGGTCGCCAACACCATTTCGGCAGCACAGGGACCGAGCGCGTCGGGTGTGATGGCGCGGTTGCCGAGTCCCACGACCAGCACCGTCCCCTCTTTCGGCAACAATGCCGCCAATTGGTTGCCGAGCACTTCGGCAAACGATTCGAGGTCTTGTTCGTTATCGGTGAGTGGCGGGAAAGAGGCGGTCAGGTATCGTCCCGCCGATCTGCCGAGCGCGGCGGCGGCAGATTCACCCAGCGTTAAGGTGTGTACTGTCAGTTCGCCGTACCGTTGTTCGCTTTGCACGGCATCATGCGGTAGTTTGGGGCAACGCAACACGGTTTCCAGCGCGAGATCGGTGCGGTATTGCATACGGGTTCCTCCCTTTCGACAGTATGTAGATTAGTATAAAAATAAATTTTTCGAATATTCCAAAAAAAGTATTGATTTTCAAGAAAATTCGTGTTATTATAATCCGTGCGTGATTTAGAAGTATTCTTTTTTTGAGGAGGTGTGACCATGCCCAACATTAAATCCGCAAAAAAACGTGTCAAGGTGATCGCCACCAAAACTGCGTATAACAAAGCCAACCGCTCCGCGCTCAAGACGGAGATCAAAAAGGCGAACGCCGCTATTGAGGCCGGTGCAGAAGACAAGGAACTGCTTGTGAAGTCTGCCGTCCAAAAGATTGACAAGGCCGTTGCCAAGGGTCTCCTGCACAAAAATACCGCTGCAAGGAAAAAGTCCGCCCTCGTCAAAAAAGCGAACGCATAAATATGGCTTTTCTAAACACTCTGTTGTGATCACAACAGAGTGTTTTTCTTTTGCCATTCTTCATAGGAGATCCCTTTGACACGATGTTGACGGTGTTTTTCGCCGAAACACCGTAATCGCACCGTACACAAACCGCGATACCGTTGCCACGGGCTGCGCAGAACGGTCAGGCAATCCACCGCGCGGTTTAGGATGGTGACACGGTGTAATGCCAGTCCGCGCGGATAGCAGAGCAAGGTGACCGTGTCGGAACGGTCGTATCCTGCCTGCGTGCCGCCGAGGATGCGTACCAGCAACCACCACGCGCAGAGAAAAACACCGAACAAGGAAAGCGGTCGCCACCACAGACCGTACAGAACGGTGACGCACCACAAGCCGAGTACCAACAAGGGGATCCCGACGTATGACAACAGCGCTGAGCAGGGGATCAGGCGGCAGAGGTCGTCGGAAAACGCGGGTAACAATCGCTCACGTTCGCGATATAACGTGTCGCGGTCTGCCGCCGCAACCAACACGGGACGCGCACCGACATCCCGTCCGTATCCTGCCGCCGTCACGACGGCGGTATACACTTGTAATATCCGCATTGTCAGTGTTTGGCGCACCTCAAATGCCATCACTTTATCGCAATCGATACGGATATCGCGACGGGTGAACCAACCCGATCGCAAACACAAGTGATCGTCGGTACGGGCGGCGGAAAATCCGACATACCGTAAGAAGGTGCGTATCGCCGAAAACACCCATCCTGCCAACAGGAGTATCCCTGCCGTGCGTAACAGCGACGGCAGACCCGTCCATAACCGATTACCGCTCGTATCGGTCACCGTTTGGGTGATAAAATCGCGCAGTGACGTTGCCATCTGACGGAGAAGCGGCGATACGCTCAACAGTCCGACCGCCGCATTGGAACCCGAAAGCGCGAAAATGACGGTACGGATCAAGGAACCGCGGGGACGTAAAGCGGTCGTTTCGGTCACGAATAAGCGGGCGGCATGTGTTGCGCTGAGATATAAGACCACGTCTGCACGACGACGCAGACCGGTGGTACTGATACGAACGCGTCTGCCGTGCAATACCCATAAAAGCGGTGTACATTCCACCTCTACCGAAGCGGCATTTTCGGCGCACAGGTGGACGGTATGGCGGATCCATACACCTTGTTGTACCTCAACGCTGTGAAAGCGTCCGTCCTGCGATTCCCGTAACCGATAGCGGCAACGATAAAAGCGCACGAGCGCGTAGGCGAACAGTACCGCGATGGGGATCCATTCGCGCAAGGTCGGCGGTCGTCCCGTGAGCAACCGCCACAGCGGCAACACCCACAACCACCAAAAGCGGGTGATCCCATATACCGCGTATGCGCCGTGCGGTCGACAGGTCATGATCATTTCTCCCTTTGTTGCAATTGATCGATAAGAGCGGCGGCGGTTTGCGCCGACAAAAACGGTAAACATACGTTACCGCCCGCAAACCGCAATATCACCATACTGCCGTCAAACAACCTGCCGAGCGGCGGTGTCCATTGTTCGATCGAGCGGATCGCCGATAGCGGCACGACCGTTTCGCAGGTCCAAAAGATGCCGTAGTGTAGGTGGATCGTCGTTTCGGTCACCGTTGTGCGAAAGCGTCGACGTGTATACGATGCGAGTTGCCACATTGCCGCACCGAACGCGACACCGAACGTGATCGCCGCCCAATGCGGAATCACCATTGCGATGATTACCGCGATCGCGATGCTCGTCGCTCGTATAAACCAAACGGCGCGGTGTCCAATGGTAAAGGTCATAACGCATCTCCCGATTTCTTTTGGTATATTTATTCCCTTTTTTCCAAAAACTATTTGCGAAATGAGGGATCACGATGAAAAAAGCCTTTCGCGGCGGTGTCACGGACGCGGTCTTGTTTCAAAAGAAACACGACGGCGCACAGGTCGGGTTTCGGCAGGTCACACCCGACACGCTCTTTTTGCCGCTTCGTTATCGGGATCGTGCTTTGATACCGTGCGTTGCGATCGGGGATACCGTGCAGATCGGGCAGCCGGTAATACGCGATCCGCAAACGTATCTGCCGCCGTTTCACAGCGGTGTATCGGGGACGGTAAGCGGTGTGGGTATTCTGCATCCGTCCGCCAATGGCGGTGTGGTACCGACACTTGTCATTGAAAATGATCACAAGCAAACGGCATACCCGTTTCTGCCGCCGCTTTCAGAGACGTGTTCCCCTGAACAGATCGTACAACGTATGTACGACGGGGGGCTTATCGGGATGGGCGGCGGTGGGTTTCCCACTCATTTGAAATACCGCGACGTGCGCGCCGAGTGGTTGCTCATCAACGGATGCGAGTGCGAACCGTATTTGTGCGGTGACGTGCGTTTGTGCGTCGAGGCGGCATCGCAGATCGCCGTCGGTGCGCGATGGTTTGCCAAAGCGGTCGGTGTAGCACACGAACATATCCGTTTGTGTGTGGAATCCGAAACGGCGCAGAACGCGTTACGGGAAACGGGGCTGCCCGTTTGCCGATTACCCAAACGGTATCCACAGGGTGCCGAACGGCAATTGATACACAGTGTATTGTCGATAGCATTACCCGACGGTGTATTCCCCATTGAACGCGGGATCGTGGTATCCAATATCGCAACCGCCGCCGCGATGGCAGATGCGGCAAACGGGTTACCGCTTACCCATCGGTCGGTGACCGTATCGGGGGTCATCGAATCGCCTGTCAATCTCTCAGTACCGATCGGGACACCGTTTGCGGATCTGTTAAAAATGGTTTCTCTGCCGAGCGGTCGGTGGCGGTATGTCGCGGGGGGACCGATGACGGGGCGGCGGTTGACCTCGCTTTTGGCGGGGTTGCCGAAAACGTGCGGCGGATTGACGGTATTGCCGCCGCGTTCGTTTCGGGAAATACCGTGTATTCGGTGTGGTGCGTGTGTGCGGGTGTGTCCGTCTTCGTTATTGCCGTTTGCGATCGATCGTGCCGCGTTGTCGGGAGATAAAAAGCGGTGCGCCGCGTTACGGGCGGCGGCATGTATTCGGTGCGGGTGTTGTTCGTTCGTCTGTCCCGCGCATCGACGGTTGGCGGCGCGCATCGGTGCCGTACGAGGAGGGGGATCGTGATGCGAATTGAACGTATTCCCGCGCCGCATCTGTGCCGTACCCGAACAGCCGACGCGGTTATGGGGGACGTGTGTATTGCCTTATTGCCGTGCGTCGTTTCGGCGATCTGGTTTTTCGGATGGGCGGCGGCGGAGCGGTTGTTCATAGCGGCGGTTTCATCGTTAACTGCCGCGCGGTTGACCGCGAGGACCGCGCCCGATGTTGCGGCGCTTGTGACGGGTCTCATCTTGTGTTTGTCCTGTCCCGTGGGCATTCCGCTTTGGTTATTGATTGGCGGTTGTTTTTTTGCCGTTTGCGTGATACGGGACGGGTTCGGCGGTATCGGGTGCAATCTGTTCAATCCCGCGATGGCGGCGAGAGGACTTTTGTTACTCGGATTTCCGATGTGGATGAACGGGTATTCGACGGACGGAGTGGCATCAGCCACACCGCTCGTTGACCGTCAAGCGTCGTTGTGGTCGTTGTGCGTCGGACGGGTGGACGGTTCGATGGGCGAAACGTCGGTTTGGATGATCGTGATCGGGTTTGTGTGGTTGTGTGTGAGGCGGGTAATATCGGTGCGTATTCCGCTTTTATCGTTGCTTTCGTTTGTTGCGGTGATCGGGATAGCGGGTGAACCGATGCTGTATCATCTGTTGTCGGGCGGATTATTATTCGGCGCGGTGTTCGTATTCACCGATTACACGACCAAGCCGATCACCCGCGGCGGTGAGATGATCTTCGCGGTGGGAGTCGGTGTTCTGACCGCGTTGATGCGTGTATTCGGCGTGTATCCGGAAGGGGTTTGTTTCGCGGTGTTGTGTATGAATCTCGTATCACCGCTATTGGAAAAAGGAAAAGAAGGGGTAACCGTATGAACAGTTCCATTCGCACATTTTTATCGTTGCTTGCGATCGTCGGGTTGTCGGTATTGACACTATGGGGGAGCGACGCGCTGACGCGTACGATGTTGGATGAAAAGCAATCGGAAGATATTGCAAAACGGTTTTCGGGACATATCGCGGCGCATCGGTACGACACGTTGTCGGTATCGCGTGCGGACGGTGTAGATGCCGCGTATTGCGGTCGGGATACGGATGGTAACGTCGTGGGGTACGGTGTGACGGTGACGGTAGACGGGTACGTTGCGCCGATCACCGTCAACGTTGCCGCGTCTTCCGACGGGCAGACCGTATTGGGTGTTTCGATTGAAAAGCACAGTGAGACCGCGGGGTACGGGGCACGGATCACCAACACGGTGTTTTTGGATCGGTTTTACCACGTATCGCCGCCGCTTAAGTTGGCATCTGCTTCGGTGCAAAGTCGCGAGGGGGTATATCGCGCCACCGCTGACGAAGAAGAATTCGGGTTTATCGACAGTGTGGAGTTGACCGTTTCAAACGGGGAGATCACGGCGGTCAACTGGGACGCGGTCAACGCACAGGGCGAAAGTAAAAAGACGCTTTCCAAAGAGGGACGGTATGTGATGTCCGAGACGGGGTTGCCGTGGCACGAACAAGCCGCGGTGATGGAACAGGCATTGCTTGAAACGCAAGATCCCGCCGCGCTTGTGTATGATGCCGAAACGGGAAAGACCGACGCGTACAGCGGTGCTACCGTTCGGGTAGCAACCTTCGCGCGGTTGGCGATGGAGGCATTTTCGCAGATCGACGTGCAACCCGACGGGACACCGATTGACGGGTTGTCGGGTGCGACGGTATCTTCCAAAGCGGTGATCACCGCGGTCAACCGCGCCGCCGAATGGGTGGGACAGTATTTAAAAAGATGAGGTGGCGTGATGGGGTCGTTGCGTTTTGAATGGGTCGTCGTGGTGGGAATCTGCGCGGCATTCAGCGTTTCTTTACACAGTGCCGCTTTGTTGTGTGCGGTGGTGGCATTTGTATTGCTGATTACCGATGCCGTCCGTTCGCTTCTTCGGTGGTTGAATCTGCCGTGTCCCGTACCGTTTTTGTCGGTGTTTTCGGTGGCACTCGGTGGGACGTTATACAACCTGTTTTTCGCCTTTGCGCCGACCGAGATCCCGTTGCTTTCGTCGCCGTTTTTGTTGTTGGTTTTGTCCTTTTTCTGCGGACTTGTGCGATTGGAAACGGTTTCGGCAAAACGGTTATGGCAGACCGCTTTTGTTTTATCGGTGATCGGATGTTTGCGGGAACTGCTGGGTGCATCGGCGATCGGCGGGTATCCGTTTGAAGCGTTCACACCGCTCACAACCTTTTCGGTGAACGGCGGTATACCGGAGATCGGCGGTATGTTACTTGCCGCACTGTTGTTATGGGTCACCTGTTACGGTACGAACACGTATCCTTCGTTTAGGCGGCACGAGGCGGTACAGGTCGCCGCCGTCACCGTTGTGACGGCAACGATGCACATTCTGTTGACGACACGGTTTTCACCGAACACGTTGTGGTTATTTTTCGGCTATGCCGCGTTTACCGCCGTCATTTGTTTGTTGTTGTCTTACCAAAAAGTCGTGTTATGGGCATTTTTACCGCCGTTCGTACCGTTCTTGCTCCCCGCCGCAGACGGTTGGATACGGTGGGTGTTCCCTCTCATCTGCGGTATCGCGGTAGGGGTATTGTGGCGAATGATCGAAGCGATCTTCGATCGCCTTTCGTTTGCTGTTCTCCCCCGCCGTTTCGACGGCGCACCCGCTTTTTTGACGGTAGCGGCACTGGGAGTAACGGCAGTACGAACTCTTTTATAAAATTTAAAAGAACCGCTTGACAAACGGGTTCGGTTATATTATAATAGCAAGGCTGACGAGATGTAGCGCAGTTTGGTAGCGCGCTTCGTTCGGGACGAAGAGGCCGCAGGTTCGAATCCTGTCATCTCGACCAAAATCGGAAATCCGTTCACGAAAGTGGACGGATTTCCGATTTTGTACTATTCATTCTTCATCATTCAATATTCATCATTCATTTTAAACGGATTTCCGTAATGAATAATGAATATTGAAATCGCTTCGCTGATGAATAATGAAAAATCAAAATGCCGATT
>CAYSPZ010000070.1:0-8222 GCA_964433065.1 uncultured Eubacteriales bacterium
GTATGAACTTCTATTTTATTTCGCTAAAGTGTTGCACTTGATAGTATAATTCACCTACACACATAAAAGCAGGGAGTTTACACTCCCTGCTTTTTGATCGGTTTATTTTGCGGTACATTCGGTCACGATATCGCACATGCGGTCCCATTTGCTCTCCATATCCTTTAACAGATGCAATTGGTTGCGACTGCGTACCAGATTGTGTGTCGGATATTTGATCTTGAAATATTCGTCGCCGTTTAAGTAGTCGGTAAGGAAACGGACAACCAATTCCAACGTCATAATGTACGCGCCATACGGGAGAAGACGGATCTCTTCTTCGAGCAATAAGCCTTCCGCAGCGGCAATGTATCCGCGCGTAAACTGCTCATACAGATCCAAATTGAGCGATACTTTTGAAAAATCGGGATCGTCTTCCGCCGTGGTGGATGCACCGAAACGGATCGCATCGCCGAAGTCGTACGCTGAGGAACCGGGCATAACCGTGTCCAGATCGATCACACAGATGGCTTTATCGGTTTTGGAATCAAACAAGATGTTGTTGATCTTGGTATCGTTGTGGGTGACGCGGCGCGGGACACGACCGTCCGCGATCGCATTGACGATCACACCGCAATCTTCTTCGCGGTCGAGCAAAAAGCGAAT
Source organism: uncultured Eubacteriales bacterium (assembly GCA_964433065.1). GTDB lineage: Bacteria > Bacillota > Clostridia > Oscillospirales > Acutalibacteraceae > RGIG3009. The sequence goes on from CAYSPZ010000070.1 coordinate 646, forward strand.
CTCTTCCGCCACCTCGTCCACACGACCTGCGCGGTTATTATCGATCGCTTCGTGTAACGCTTTATACCGCATCGGCGTATTGTGGAAATTGGGAATGATCTCAACCAGATCGTCTGCCGCGAAATCGGATAACCAACCCTGGAACTCACCGAATTCACGACCGGCTTCATAAAATTGTTCGGGGGATTCCACCGCATCGTACGCTACCGCGTCGGCAACGTATTCGTAAACACGGAAGAAATGATGGGCACTGGTATAATAATACGGCACACCGTCCGCCGTTTTTAAGAACGACAGAACGCGCCGTTCGTAACTTTCACCTTCTTGGAGCATGCGCGCTTTTACATGTTCGGTCACCTTGATGATGTTGCTCATAACATCTTCGGGTTGTTTAAAAACAAACGTGTTGACACGTTGGAAGATATACTGCTTTTGGGTACCGTCTTCGTCAACGGTTATCAGGTATGTAGAGTTAATATTACCGGAATGGATTTCCTCTTCCTTGACGATCGGCGCCGTAATGCCGAACCGTGCCGCAAGTTCCTGGAAATTCATATCATCCCTCTTTTCAAGTTGTGATACTTATCTTGCGCTCATTGTAAAAGGAAAGCCGTTTTTTAGAAAAACGACCTCCAACCTCTATCATTATACCAAATGTTCATAAAAAGTCAAGATATTTAATCATTTTGTCGGCAAAGGGGTGCCGCATCCGGCGGCACCCCTCGTCGATTTTAGAAATTGCGATCTTTTTTGTTCTGCTCTTGATTGTGTTTTTTGTTCTGCTGTTCGTTCTGTTTGTTTTGCTCGTTTTGTTTGTTTTGCTGATTCTTCTGCTCCATTGTAAACCCTCCTGTGTGTCACACATAATCTGAAGACGATCGTCTTCACGGTTAGTGTTTCCCACAGAACGCGCGGTTATTCTGCGGCGGTTGCAAGAGCATACGCATTTAACAATTCAAGCGAATGTTGCATCTTCTCACGTTGTTCGTCGGTGTTATTTTCACCCGTTGCACGTACACCGAAATACAGGTCGGTCGGAAAGGCTGTTTCCCATTCTTCGGTGATCTCGTCACCAAACCATTTTTTGGCTTTTTCAAGCAAATTCAAATGAAGATAGGTGCCGTTCTCATCAACCGTTCCGCCCGTAGCGGTAAGCGGCGCAAAAAAGGTCTTACCCTCTTCCATTTTGGATTCAAACGTATCGTACATAGACGGATCCAACGCAAAGATCGGCACGTCAAATGCCATAATATGCGCCATCACCGCTTGTCTGCCGACTCCGCCGTCGTAATAGTTGCTCAGCGGATCGGTGGAGATGGGCGAAAACTGTACCGTTACCTGTACCTTTCCGTCACCGTTGACGTCCTTGCCGCAGGTCGCCAATTCCGCTTCAAATCGCGCAATAAATGCATCGGGAAGGTAACCGTCCGCCGCAATGGTAACGGTATAGTCGGGGTGTTCTCGGGTAAGCGTATCGGTGATGGCGACTGTTGCCACGCCTATCAAAAACAGCACGAAGATACAGACCCATTTATGGTAGAACCAAAAATTCTTCCATTTTTCTTTCGCCGTCATCGGTTGTTCGGACGACGGTTTGCGCTCTAACTCCTCTTTGTTAACACCCACCAGATAACGTTCTCTGGCCATCGTATTCTCCTTTATTGTCCGGTCATTTTTTCTTGTTTGACTTTGTGATCGATCACGTGGCGGGATGCCAGTTCGCGGTGGATATCTTCAAGCGAGATACCCATCTCGATCATCAATACCATTACGTGGTATGTCAGATCCGCGATCTCGTATACCGTTTCTTTTTTATCGTCCGCTTTGGCGGCGATAATCACCTCGGTACATTCCTCACCGACTTTTTTTAGGATCTTATCCAGTCCCTTTTCAAACAGATAGGTAGTGTACGATCCTTCTTTTTTATCGGTCTTGCGCCCTTCGATCAGTTTGTTGAGTATTTCAAGCGAAAACTCGTGACGGTGGTCGCTCTGATACACGGGTTTGGTAAAGCAAGAGGTGGTGCCGGTATGACAAGCGGGACCGTCGGGTTCCACCATCACGACCAGCGCGTCGTTATCACAGTCCGCCGTGATCGACACGATGTGTTGATAGTTACCGCTCGTTTCCCCTTTGAGCCACAGTTCCTGACGGGAACGACTGTAAAAGCAGGTCAATCCTTCGTCGAGCGAACGCTGTAAACTTTCGCGGTTCATATATGCGAGGGTCAGCACCTGTTTGGTTACCGCATCGGTCACGATTGCGGGGATCAGACCGTTTTCATCAAATTTCAGTTGATCGATTTGTAACATACCATTATCCTTTCTTAAGTACGGGCGGTTATGCCGTTTTGCAACATATATTGTTTTAATGTGCGGATATCCACTTCGCCGAAATGGAAGATGGATGCCGCGAGTCCCGCGTCCACCTTCGGCAACGTTTGAAACAGGGTAATAAAATCGTCCATATTCCCCGCACCGCCCGATGCGATGACGGGAACCGATACGGCATCACATACCGCGCGTAACATCTCAAGATCAAACCCGCGTTTCACACCGTCGGTATCGATGGAATTGACCACCACTTCACCCGCGCCGTCGTTGACGCAACGACGAATCCACGAAATGGCTTCCATCCCCGTATCTTCCCTACCGCCTTTGGCAAATACGCGGAATTCGCCGCCGACGCGTTTGATGTCCACCGACAGTACCACACACTGGTCACCGTACAATTTGGCGGCTTCGCCCACCAACGCAGGGTTGGCGATGGCACCCGAATTGACGCTCACTTTATCCGCGCCGCAGGCGAGTACCCGCTCGAAATCGGCGACCGTGCGAATACCGCCGCCCACCGTAAGCGGAATGAATACCGACCGTGCGGTCTCGCATAAGATATCGGTAAACAGTTTGCGTCCCTGCGCCGATGCGGTAATGTCGTAAAAGACCAGTTCGTCGGCACCGCCGTCACTGTACCGTTTGGCAAGATCGACCGGTGACGCCACGTCGCCGAGTCCTTGGAAATTGACGCCCTTGACCACCCGACCGTCTTTGACGTCAAGGCAAGGGATAATACGTTTCGTGATCATCGTGCCACCCCGATTGCTTGTGAGAGCGAGATCGCTCCCGTGTAGTATGCTTTTCCGATGATGGCACCGTACAGATCCAGTTGCGCCAAACGACGGATATCCTCCATCGACGACACACCGCCCGACGCGGTAATGTTCATTGATACCTGTTCGGACAGTTGACGATACAGGTCCACATTGGTGCCTTGCATCGCACCGTCTTTGGAAATATCGGTACAAATGATGGTACCGACACCGATATCCTGCATTTGTTTACAGAAAGCAAACGCATCCAGCGCCGCCGTTTCGGTCCATCCTTTGATGGCGACCTGCCCGTCGCGGATATCCACGCCGACCGCGATCTTATCACCGTACCGTTTGACCGCCTGCTCCACAAAGCCTTCTTCGGTCACGGCGGCGGTGCCGAGTATCACGCGGTCAACCCCTGCCGCCACGTAGTGATCGATGGTATCGAGCGAACGGATACCGCCGCCGATCTCACAGAACAGATCGGTTTTTTCTTTGATATCGCACACCACGTTGAGGTGCGGTGTGGTGCCGTCTTTGGCACCTTGCAGGTCCACCAGATGAATGTGGGTGGCACCTTGCTTTACAAAATCGTGCGCAACCGAAACGGGATCGTCGTTGTACACCGTCATACGGGCATAATCGCCTTTGAGCAACCGCACGGCTTTGCCGTCAAACAGGTCGATTGCCGGAAAAATGTGCATCGTTACCCCTCCGTTTCACAAAATGCGCGTAGAATGTTAAGTCCCACCGTACCGCTTTTTTCGGGGTGGAATTGGCAGCCGTACACGTTCCCCTTTGCCACCGCGGCGGTAAGCGGCGCGCCGTACTCGGCGGTTGCGATCACCGCGTCATCACAGTCGGTCGCGTAAAAGGAATGGACGAAATACACAAAATCCCCTTCCTGCAGGTAGCGGAACAACGGGTGCGGACGCTTGAAGGTCAAGGCATTCCACCCGATGTGCGGGATCTTTAACGTTTCGGGAATCGCGTCCGCGATCGGGCAGATGGCACCGCCGATCAAGCCGAGGCCGCGATGTTCGCCGTATTCGTAACTGACGTCAAACAACAATTGCATACCGAGACAGATGCCGAGCAAGGGTTTCCCATCGTTTGCCAGTTCCACGAGCAGACGGTCCAGTCCGCTTTTTCTGAGTTTCTCAGCCGCGTCACCGAACGCACCGACACCCGGCAGAACGATCTTGTCCGCCGCGCGTAAAGTGGTTTCGTCGTCGGTGACGACCGCTTCGACACCGACGGCGGCGAAAGAACTTTTCAGTGAAAACAGGTTGCCGACACCGTAATCTACAATGGCGATCATTACAGAACTCCCTTCGTGGACGGCACTTCGTCTGCCGCGTCGGGATCGATCGATACGGCGGTGCGTAAACTGCGCGCGACCGATTTGAAAGCACCCTCTAAAATGTGATGACTGTTACTGCCCGCCAGTTGACGGATGTGTAACGTACACGCACTGTGGCGCACAAACGCGAGCCAGAATTCCTCGCCGAGTTCGGTGTCAAACGTACCGATCTTCGCGGCAGGGATATTGAGAGCATATTGTAACATTGAGCGACCCGAAAGATCGACCGCCGAGAGGATCAGACTCTCGTCCATCGGCAGAACGGTGTGACCGTAGCGGACAATGCCGCGTTTGTCACCGAGTGCTTCGGAAAATGCCTGACCCAAACAGATACCGATATCCTCCACCGTGTGGTGGTCGTCCACCTGCGTGTCACCTTTGCAGGTGAGGGTCAGGTCAAACCGCGCGTGACGGGCAAACAGGGTCAACATATGATCCAGAAAACCGCAACCGCTATCGACGGCGGCAGTACCCGTACCGTCTAAATTTAAGGTGAGTTGAATATCGGTTTCCGCCGTTTTGCGGGTGATCGTTGCTTTTCTCATAGTTATTTCTCTCCTATGATGTCTTCTATTTTATCCAGCAAGATCTGCATTTGATCTTGCGTACCCACCGTAATACGGTTGTAATCGGTGAGTAACGGGGTATCGAAATGGCGCACCAATACGCCGTTTTTCTTTAATTGTTCGTACAGACGTTTACCGTCGATCGACGGGTGTTTGGCAAACACAAAGTTCGCCGCCGAGTCGGTCACCGTAAAGCCCATCTCCCGCAACGCGGCGATCGTCGTTTCGCGGTTACGGATGATGGTTTCGCAGTTTTGTTTCGTGTAGTCTTCGTCTTCTAATACACCGAGTCCTGCGGCGGCGGTCATACGGTTGACGTTGTAGGGATTGACCGCGTATTTGATGGTGTTGAGATCAGCAATCAGAGCGGCATTCCCCACACCGAACCCCAGCCGTGCGCCCGCCATCGAACGCGATTTCGAGAAGGTCTGGGTGACCAATAAGTTATCGTATTTATGAATGAGCGGAATGCAACTTTCGGCACCGAAATCCACGTATGCCTCGTCGATCACCACCACCGTGTCAGGGTTGCTTTTGACGATGCGTTCAATATCCGCAACCGACAGGGCAAGTCCCGTCGGGGCATTGGGGTTGGCGATAAAGATCGGTTTGTGGATACCGATGTAATCTTCCACCCGAATACGAAACCGATCGTCGAGCGGGATCTCGGTATATGGGACGTGGTTGCAATCGGCAAACACTTTATAGAACCCGTAGGTGATGTTGGGAAACACCGCCGGATGGTCGGCATCGCAAAATGCCATAAACGCAAAGTTTAAGATCTCATCCGAACCATTGGTAAGCAACACCTCGTCCGCAGACACACCGCACAGATCGGCGACCTTTTCGGTCAATTGGCGATAGGTGGGATCGGGGTACAGTTGCAGTTGTGCCGCCGCTTGTGCCGCGTAAGCCTGCGCCTTGGGCGATGGCGCGAACGGAGATTCATTGGTATTCAGTTTGACGTATTGTTGGTCGCGCGGTTGTTCGCCGGGAGTATAGGGTACCAACCGACTGTGCGCCGCGCTAAAAAATCGACTCATAACTGTTCATCCTCAACTCGTATCATCGCACTTTTTGCGTGTGCCGTCAAGCCTTCTTTTTCGGCAAAGTATGCCACGTCCTGTGCGACACGGAACAAGGCTTCACGGGTGTAGTAGGTATACTGGGTCTTTTTGACGAAATCGTCTACCGATAACGGGCTGGAAAATTTAGCGGTACCGCTGGTCGGCAGAGTATGGTTGGGACCCGCGAGATAGTCACCGAGTGCTTCGGGGCAATATTTACCCATAAAGATCGAACCGGCATGGCGGATCCCGTCGAGGTAATCGAACGGGTTGTCCACGCACAATTCCAAATGTTCGGGGGCGATCTCATTGGCAATATCCAGAACGGCTTTCAAGTCTTCGGCGACGATGATCTTACCGTTGTTATCGATGGAAGTTCGTGCGATCTCGGCACGGGACAGGGACGGGATCTGTTCTTCCAGTTGCGCTTGTACGGCGACGGCGAGATCCATACTGTCGGTCACGAGCACCGCACTGGCAAGTTTATCGTGTTCCGCTTGGGAGAGCAGATCCGCCGCCACGTGTCGCGGGTTGGCGGTGTTGTCGGCGACCACTAAGATCTCACTGGGTCCTGCGATCATATCGATAGACACCGCGCCGAACACCTGTTTTTTCGCTTCGGCAACAAACGCATTGCCCGGTCCGACGATCTTATCCACTTTCGGGACGGTTTCGGTACCGTATGCCAACGCGGCGATCGCTTGTGCGCCGCCGACTTTATAGATCTTATCCACCCCCGCGACCGATGCCGCCGCCAGAATGGCGGGATGGATGTTGCCGTTTTGATCGGGCGGAGAAACCATCACCACTTCGGGGCAACCCGCGATCTTAGCGGGGATCGCGTCCATCAGCACGGTGGACGGATATGCCGCCGTACCGGCAGGAACATACAGACCCGCGCGGTCGACGGGGATCACTTTCTGACCCATTAAGATGCCGTTTTCATCGTTGATGATGAAACTGTTACGCACCTGTTTTTCGTGAAATTTACGGATGTTTGCCGCGGCGGTTTGCAATATCTTTAAGAATTTAGGTTCGACCGATGCGACCGCTTTTTCGATCTCATCGGGTGTTACCTGCAACGCTGACAGGCGCACTTTGTCAAACCGCTCGGTATAGTCGAGCAACGCGGCATCCCCGTCACGGCGGACGGTGGCGATAATGTCACTGACAATGGATTCGACGTCCACCGTCGGGACAACACGGGCAAAGATCTCGTCGTTCGATACTTCGCCGTAGGAATAGATCTTGATCATAGTGTTTCCTCCGTTTGTGACGCCAATGAACGAACCAGTTTGTCGATGGCGTCACCGTTGAACTTGTAACTGCTTTTGTTGGCGATCAGTCGTGCGCTGATCGGTACGACGGTATCGCGGACGACGAGGTCGTTCTCTTTGAGGGTGGTACCCGTTTCAACGATATCGACAATGACGTCGGATAATCCCAAAATGGGTGCGATCTCGATCGAGCCGTTCAGGTGAATGATATCG
>CAYSPZ010000071.1:0-8132 GCA_964433065.1 uncultured Eubacteriales bacterium
GCGATTCTTTGACACAGAAACTGCCGCCGATGGCAGCGACCTTGTCGACTGCCCGAAATTCATCAATGTTACTGCGGTCTACACCGCCGGTGGGAATGAATTTGATCTGCGGGAACGGAGCCGCCAACGCTTTGAGCGCTTTTAAGCCCCCGTAAATGTTGGCGGGGAAGAATTTGACGGTGGTGATCCCCAGTTCGAGTGCTTGCATAATTTCGGTGGGGGTCACGCAACCGGGATAGTACGGCAGGTTATGTTCGGCGCAAACTTTCGCCACCGACACCGACAGACCGGGCGACACGATAAACTGCGCGCCCGCTTCGATGGCGGCTTTACATTGTTCGGCATTGATGACCGTACCCGCGCCGATGCTCATTTCGGGATAGTGTTCACACGCATAGGCGATTACCTCGGCGGCGCAAGCGGTGCGGAAGGTAATCTCCGCACAGTGGATCCCATTTTGATTTAATGCGGTTAAAATTTTGTCGGTTTCGGATAATTCTTTAATGACTACGACCGGAATATATTTTTCCATAATTTACACCCCCGAATAAGCGGAAAATCCGCCGTCGATCGGCAATACCACACCGGTGATAAAGCCTGCTGCCTGTTCGTTTACAAGGAAGAGCAATCCGCCTTCCAGTTCTTCGCTTTCGCCAAATCGTCCCATCGGCGTTGCCGCTAAGATCTTACCGGTACGCGCGGTGGGCGTTCCGTCGTCGTTAAATAACAATTTCGCATTTTGTTTGGTGGAGAAGAAGCCCGGTGCGATCGCGTTGACGCGGATACCCACGCGGGAGAAGTGTACCGCCAACCATTGCGTGAAATTGGAGATGGCGGCTTTCGCACCCGAGTACGCGGGGATCTTGGTGAGCGGTGTGTACGCATTCATTGAAGAGATGTTGAGAATGTTACAACCTTCACGGCCGACCATTTGACGGGCAAATGACTGGGTGGGAATGAGCGTACCGAGGAAGTTTAAGTTGAACACGAAACTGACACCGTCAGCGTCCAGATCAAAGAAACTCTTGGTATCGGCATCGATATCCCCCACCTCGAAATATTCTTTGTCGGTGGTGGCTTTCGGGTTGTTACCGCCCGCGCCGTTGACGAGGATATCACACGGACCGAGTTCGTTCAGCACACGGTCGGCGACCTCGTAGCAGATCGTTTTGTCCAGCACGTTGCAACCGTAGGCTTTGGCGATACCGCCTTCGTCCACGATCTCTTGCGCAAACGCGGCGGCGGCTTGTTCGTTGAGATCCAGCAACGCGACCTTAGCGCCTGCGCGTGCGAGAACTTTGGCAAAGTGACTGCACAGCACACCGCCGGCACCCGTAACGACCGCTACCTTTCCGGTGAGATCGGTGTTGAGTACATTGGCTTTCATTTTTTGTCCCCCTTATTGTTTTTCACAGGCTTCAAACAAGCCGTTGATATACGCAGCACCCAGTGCGCGGTCAAACAGACCGTAGCCGGGTTTACCCGTTTCGCCCCAGATCATACGACCGTGGTCGGGACGGACGTAGCCGTCATAGCCGTTTTCGGTGAGTGCTTTCACCACTTCATACATATCGAGCGAACCGCAGGACGACAGGTGCGCACGTTCTTCGAACGAACCGTCTTCCAAGATCTTTACGTTGCGGATATGCATAAACGCGATGCGATCCATCGCCGCGTATTTGCGGATCATCGCGGGGATGTCGTTGGCAGCGGCGCAACCGAGACTACCCGTGCATAGGCACAAGCAGTTTGAGGGACTGTCGTAGAGCGACAAGAAACGGTCAAGGTTCTTCTCGTCGGTGATGATACGGGGTAACCCGAAAATGGGATACGGCGGATCGTCGGGATGTATCGCCATTTTAACACCGCATTCTTCCGCGACGGGGATGACCGCTTTGAGGAACTGTTCGAGGTTTCGCCACAACCCTTCGGCGCCGAGTTCACCGTATGCCGCGATCAGTTCGCGTACCTCTTCCTGCGTATAACTGGAATCCCAACCGGGCAGGTGGATATCGTCTTTGAGCGGATCCAGTCCACGCATCTGATCCCAGTACATGACCAGACTGGTGGAGCCGTCCGGCGCTTGTTTATCCAGTTGCGTACGGGTCCAGTCAAAGACCGGCATAAAGTTGTAGGTGACGCATTTGACACCGTATTTGGCGCAACGACGAATGTTTTCGCAGTACACGTCAAGCAGTTTCTTGACGTCACCTCTACCGAGTTTGATATCCTCGTGAACGGGAATGGATTCCACCACGTCGAAAACAAGGCCGTGCGCTTCGCACTGCGCTTTCATCGCGGCAAGACTTTCTTCGGGCCATACTTCACCGGGTCTTACGTCGTATACCGCCGATACGATCGACCGCATACCGGGGATCTGGGAGATGTTTTGCAGGGTAACGGGGTCCCCTTCCCCGTACCAACGAAAAGACAACTTCATTTTCATTTGACGCCCTCCGTTTTAAAATACCGTTCGGCATTATAGTAACAAATATCGCGGACCAGTTGACCCACCGTCTGTTCGTCGTTCGGGTATTCCCCGTTTTCGACCCATTCGCCGACAAGTTCACACAAGATGCGGCGGAAGTATTCGTGACGTGCGTAACTTAAGAAACTGCGTGAATCGGTCAACATCCCGACGAAGTTGCCGAGTACGCTCAAATTGGCAAGACTGATCAGTTGATCGCGCATCCCCTGCTTATTGTCGTTAAACCACCACGCACTGCCGTGTTGCAGTTTACCCGCGATCTCAGGACCTTGGAACGCACCGATGAGAACGTCTAAGAACGCGTTGTCACCCGCATCCAAACTATATAGGATGGTGCGCGGTAACGCGTTTTGCGCATACAGGGTATCCAACAACTGCGCAAGTGCTTTTGAGCCGTTGTGCGGTCCGATACAGTCAAATCCCGTATCCGCACCGAGTTTTTCAAACATCGCGGTGTTGGGATTACGTAAACAGTTAAAGTGCAGTTGCATCACCCAGTCGCGCCGCGCGTACTGTTCGGCACAGAACAAGAGCAGGTCGGTCTTAAACATCTCCGCTTCGGTCACCGTAACCGCTTCGCCGCGTTTGGCTTTCGCAAAGATCGCCTCTACCGTTTCGGCTTCAGGCGATACGTAGCACACGTAATCGAGTCCGTGATCACTGGCGCGGCATCCATTTTCCGCGAACAGATCCATTCGTGCGGACAGTGCCGCTTTCAACGAATCGACACTGTCGATGGTATTTCCGTAAACGTCTTCCAACTGTTTGAGATACGCGCTCCAACCGTTCTTTTCGATATTAAGTGCCTTGTCGGGGCGATAGGACGGCGCCACCGTGGCTTTGACGGTCGGATCCTGCGCTAATTTGCGGTGCCATTCCAGCGTATCGACGGGATCATCGGTGGTACCGATAAACGCGACATTACTTTTTTCGATCAAACCGCGAACGCCCATATCCGACCCGGCAAGTTTGGCGGCAGCGAGATCCCACACTTCCTGCGCGGTATCGCCGTTCAGTACACCCGTATAACCAAAGTAGTTGCGCAATTCCAGGTGACACCAATGGTACATCGGGTTTCCGATCGCGCGGGGTAACGATTCGGCGAATTTCTGGAACTTTTCGCGTTCCGATGCGTCGCCCGTTATGTACTGCTCGTCCACACCGTTTGACCGCATCAAGCGCCATTTGTAGTGATCGCCCAACAACCACACCTGCGTGATATTTTCAAAATGACGATCCTCGTAGATCTCTTTTGGGCTGACGTGACAATGGTAATCCATGATCGGTACCACCTTCGCATAACGGTGGTACAACTGCTTCGCCGTATCGGTCGAAAGCAAAAAATCGGCATCCATAAACGCTTTCATCGGTTCGCCTCCTGTGTGTTGATGATCTAAGTTTACCATATTTTTTTGCAAATTTAATTGCATATATTGGTTGACTTATTGCAAAAGTTGCGGTATCGTTAGAATGATATTCGATCTTAATAAAGGAGTAGGGCGGCATTTTGCCGTTAAAAAAAGTATGAAAGCACAAGCGCAACGGTTCGATCCCCGACAATATATGCAAGGCAAGACCTTTGAGATCTTTCACTATCGCAAACCACCCGCCGAAGAAGTGCAGATCCATCACCACGATTTTTACGAGGTGTATTTTCTGCTCGACGGTGACGTGGAATACTGGGTGGACGGCCGCGTCTATCGTCTGCGGTCGGGAGATCTGCTTCTCATCAATCCGATGGAATTTCACCGCCCCGTATTACGGGAGGAAAATCCCGTTTACGAGCGCATTGTTTTATGGATCAACAAGGATTATCTGGAAGGTCTGTCGGACGATGAAAACGGGTTGCGCCGTTGCTTTGACAAGTCACTCCCCACCCATACCAATTTCCTGCATCCGTCCTCGGTGCAACGATCGTCGTTACACGCGTTGCTCGGTGCGCTCATCCGCGAGAGTTACGGAAACGAATACGGTTGCGGATGGTATGCGAACGGGTTGTTTTTACAGTTTATGACCGAGATCAATCGGTTGGCTTTGCGCGGTGACGTCCGACAAAGCGCCAAAAAAGACGGGTCTTCGCTGATCGCGCAGGTACTCGAATACATCGACGAACATTATGCGGACGATCTGTCCTTGGAACTGCTTGCCGACCGTTTCTTCGTCAACAAATATCATTTGGCACACGAATTCAGCCGCGAGGTCGGCACCTCAGTATACCGTTACATTTTGATGAAACGGTTGTTTGCGGCGCATCAACGTCTGTCACAAGGCGCGTCGCCCGGTGACGTGTGTCTGCAATGCGGGTTTCGGGAATATTCCTCTTTTTACCGCGCTTTTAAAGCCGAATACGGTATCCGACCGCGCGATTGCAAGGCGGAATGACCGTCATTTCCCCTGCGCCGTTTCCCGATACGAGCGCGGTGTCTGACCGGTGTACTTTTTAAACAGTCGGGTAAAGTAGTGGATATCCAATATCCCGCAATGCTGCGCGACCGTTTGAATTTGCAACGCGGTCGTTTCCAACAATTTTTTGGCGTGTTGTATCCGCCGTTCGTTCACGAAATCGGTAAGCGTCTGCCCCGTTTCTTTGTGAAACAAGGTGGACAGGTACCCGTCGCTGAGTTGTTGCGCTTTTGCCAACGTACGCAAACTCAGGTCGGCGGTCAGATCGGTATCGATATACGCAATGGTCTTTTGAACGGGAAACGAATAGTGACGGGTGGAATGTTTTTTCACCAACCGACAGTACGCGCGGAACATTTCGAGCATCATTTCTCTGCCCGCCGCGACCGACGGTAACAGTTCGATCTTGCGCGCGAAAGAAGACGAAAGGGTATCCAGGTACACAGGATGCACCCCTCCCCGTTCGGCGGCTTTTCGAAGCAGGGTATTCATAATGATGGAATAATTTTTCAAGTTGCGCAACGGATCTACCAATCGTTTTTCAAAGGAGACCTCCGAAAATCCGTTGAGAAACAACTCCGCCTTTTGGATCTGTCCCTGTTCTACCGCCTGCATCAGTTCATTTTCATACGCGTACCGCTTTTCCATCGCCTGCATCGTCCACGTAGGATCGTCCGCCAACAAGTGGTCGGATCCCACGGGCAATTCGGGCACTTCTTTCTCTCCCGAAATATCCGAAAAAGCAAACCGCTTACCAAACAACCGCTCGGCAAACGTGTCCACGATGGCAAACAAGGTGTGCATTTCGGTCAAAAGCGGAATTTCGGCATAGTATGCCTCCAACTTCTTACTCTGTCGCGGTGTCACCCCCGCCAATTCCGCCCGTTCCAAAACACGTTCACGCGTCAGTTCCGACGTCAGGTACGGACCGATGGACAGTGCAATGTCCCCGTCAACGTCCGGCAATTTGAAAACGATATACCGACACGAAAACGCGTCTGCATATCGGTATACGGTCTTTTTCTCCACTTTAAAAAACATCTCGTCAAACGATTGCGCGTAGACCACATCCCCGTACAAGATCCCGCGAATACCCATATCCACCTGTGCCGTGACGGGTTTTGCAAGATCGACCAGTTGGGTCTGTATGTGGCATTTATGGATCGTTTCACGCACAAGCCGCAATTCGTTTTCGTAGAACATAGTACACCTCTTTTTGTAAAGGATACCAAATTTTGTTCACTTTTTTCACATATTATAGTACAAAAAATGCTGTTTTACAAGGGTTACCATTAAAATTATGCAAAAATACCTCAAAATTATCCTAACCGCTTCGTTTCTTTTCTGTTATGATAGTATTAACAAATTGTGAAGAAAGAGGGATTTTGAAATGGCAAAACAAGTCAAATTGGATGCCAACGGCCATCGCAAGTTCGGTATACTTGATAAGATCGCTTATGCCGCCGGCGACCTTGGTTGCAACATGAGTTTCTCGCTCAAGAATACCGTGCAGATCTTCTGGCTGGTATATATGACGCTGGAAACCGGTCTGCTCTCCGCTCTGCTTTTGGCAGTGCAGGTCTGGGACGCGATCAACGATCCGCTGATCGGCTCGATGATCGACGCAGACAGAAGAAAGTATAAAATGGGTAAGTTTAAAACCTACATCCTGATCGGTGCGATTGGTCTGTTGGTCGGCGGTGCCGCCGTGTTCCTGCCCTTCCCCAACGCTCCCGTCGTGGTAAAAGCCATCATGTTCATTGTCGGTTACATCATTTGGGACGCTTTCTACACCATCGCAAACGTTCCCTACGGTTCGATGCTGTCGTTGGTCACCGAGGATCCCGGTGAACGCGCACAGTTGTCCACCTGGCGTTCGGTCGGTTCTATGGTTGGTAACATGCTTCCCGCTATGCTCCTGCCCGCGTTGATCTGGAAAAAAGAATTCAACGCTGACGGTACTCCCCTCATCAACCCCGAGACGGGTGTTCAGGTCGAGACCCTGTTGGGTGACCGCGTATTTATCGCCGCTCTGATCATGGGTGTTCTCGGTTTCATTGCTTTCCTGTTTATGATCAAGACCATCACCATCCGCGTGGATGAAAACCGCGTCAAGACCAACGACTCCGAGAAATTCAACGTCATCAAAGCGTTCGGCAACTTTATGAAGAACCGTCCCGCCGTCGGCGCTACCCTCGCTGCAATGGGTATGTTCCTCGGTATGAATGCCGCTTCCACCGCTGTGTCCATTATGTTCGCCACCTATTTCGGTATGGCGCAGTTATCCGGTGTGGTACAAATGATCGGTTTTGTGCCGATGTTCTTCTTCATGCCTTTCATTAAGAAGATCGTTAACAAATACGGTAAGAAAGAAGCCTCCGTCGCCGGTACCCTCGTTTCTCTGGTCGGCGGTCTGGTCATGTTGACCTTCCCGTTGGTTCCCGACAAGGGCGTTTCTCTCATCGTCTATCTGGTCGGTCTGGTACTGTTCGGTCTGGGTATGGGTGTTTACACCTGCGTATCGTGGGCGCTGATGGCGGATGCGATCGACTACAACGAATGGAAGACCGGCAAACGCGAAGAAGGCACCGTCTACTCGCTGCACTCCTTCTTCCGTAAACTCGCGCAGGGTATCGGTCCCTCCATCGTTCTGGCGGTTATGGGTCTGCTCGGCTACGTGTCCGATCTGGGCACCGGCGGACAATCTGCCTCCACCACCTATAATATGTGCTGGTTGGCGGCAGGTCTGTATATGTTCAGCGCGATCGTGCAGTTCATCGGCATCGCGTTGATCTACAACCTCGATAAGAAAACGATGGCGACCATGAATGCCGAATTGGCAGAACGTCACGGCACTGAAACCGCAACCGAAGCGGCGGTCGTCGCGGAATAATCCCCTTTTCATAACACAAAACGTGCCGTATCACCCTGTCGGTTTTCCGGCAGGGTGATATTTTTAAACCGTAAATTCACAGTGTATTTACACTTTAGACGCTAAATTTTGTTATACTGTACAGGTAAATTTTTGTTGGAGGAAAAACTATGAGAACTGTTGTTAATTTTAACGCAAAATGGGCTTTCTCGAAAGAAGCCACGGCAGTCCCCACCGAAGTATCTTCGAAATGGAACTTCGTTAACCTTCCGCATTCCTGGAATGCCATCGACGGTCAGGACGGCGGCAACGACTACTTCCGCGGTACCGCCTACTACGCTAAGAAACTCGATAAGATGGATCTTCCGG
>CAYSPZ010000072.1:0-7888 GCA_964433065.1 uncultured Eubacteriales bacterium
GGTGGGGTTTTTCATACCGACCGGTACGTCCAGACCGCTCGCGGTCAGACGGTGTTGTTGGTTTTCCACCGAACGCGCACCCACCGCGACGTATGCCAGCAGGTCGGACAGGTAACGGTGATTTTCGGGATATAACATTTCGTCCGCACAGGTGAACCCGTAATCTTTGAGCGCGCTCATATGCAGGTCACGGATAGACAGAATCCCTTTTAACATATCGGGCGCTTCGTCGGGATCGGGTTGATGCAACATACCCTTATACCCTTCCCCCGTCGTGCGGGGTTTGTTGGTATAAATGCGGGGAATGATCAAAATTTTGTCCTTGATCTGTTCCTGAATACGGCAAAGGCGGGAAATGTATTCCAAAACAGGTTCGCGATGATCGGCGGAACAAGGACCGATGATCAACAAAAATTTATCCGAACTGCCATCAAAAATAGCCTTGATGGCGGCATCGCGTTCGGCTTTCACCTGCGCCATTTGAGCGTCGACGGGATATTCTTCCTTGACCAGTTTCGGGATGGGGAGTTTGCGATAAAATTCCATATTCATAGCAGATCACACCTTCTTGTTAAACTGACGGCGACGTTCGGTCGACAAACGCATCATCTCACGCATCGTTTCCCGATCGTCTTGTTGTATGCAGGTATATAACGCGTCAAACGTTTCGCGGTAGGCGTCCATCTCGCGAAGCAACGCTTCTTTGTTAAGCAAAAACAGTTCGCTCCACATCTCGTCGTTAATGTTGGCGATACGGGTCAGATCGCGGAACGAGTCGCCCGTATACTGTACCAGATCGGGATCGTCGTTGGCACACATCAGCGACACCGCAATGCAGTGGGTAAGTTGGGACAAAAACGCGATCATCGCATCGTGCTTTTCAGGAGACAGTACCGACACTTTCGCAAACCCCAATATTACACCGAGTTGTTTACACAATTCGATACCCTCGGGTGTGTTTGCTTCGGTCGGCACCACCAAGTAGTTGGCACCTTTAAAGATGGCGTCGTCACTGTTTTCGATACCCGATACCTCTTTACCAGCCATCGGGTGAGCGGCGATGAATTCCACCTTATCGGGTAACATCGATTGGATCTCGTATACCAGGCAACTTTTGACACCCGTGACATCGGTGATCACCGTGTTTTCCGAGAACAGGTGTCCGTGTTCGCGGATCCATTCCACAAAAACACGCGGATATAAAGCGAAGATCACAATATCCGCCGCACCGATAAGGGTTGCATCCACTTCGGTAGTCCCCTCGTCGATCCATCCGCGCTCTTTGGCATACGCGATGGTATCGGGATTACGGGTGATAGCCGTCACGGTATGTCCCTGCTTTTTGAGTGCGATAGCATAACTACCGCCAAGCAGACCCAAACCGACGATCAAAAAACGTTTTTTATTAATCAGCGTCATCTGTAACAAGTCCTATCTGCAGAGATTTCAATACTTCAAAAAAGTCGGGATAACTTTTGGACACCGCTTGCGCGCCGAGCACGGTGCCGCCCGTGACGGTGCATAAAAGTGCCAGTGCCATCACGATACGGTGATCGTTATGACCGCAAAGCGCACGATCGGGACGGTGAAGTTCCCCTTTGTGTACCGTAACGGCATTTTCTTCTACCGTCACGGTAATACCGAACGCGGCAAGTTCGGTTGCCATCGCCGTCGCGCGGTCGCTTTCTTTAATGCGCAAACGGGCGGTTCCTTCAAACCGTGTTCCCCCTTTTGCCGCCGCTACCGCGAAGCAAACGGGTGCGAGGTCGGGACAATCGGACAGATCAATGACGGCATTCCCGTCGGTGATCGTTTTAAACAGATCGCGATACACGCGATCGCCCTGTAACGTGTCGGGCGACAATCCCGTCACCGTCACGTTCCCGCCGAGCAGATTGAGCGCTTCCAAAAACGCGGCATTGGAGCAATCGCCCTCAACGGTATAGGTGCGATCCTGATACCGTGCGCCGCCGCTTATGTTGAATACCGACCCTTTTCGGTCGACCGCGACACCGAAATCCGCCATCGCACCTACCGTTAAATCAACGTACGAGGCACTCTCAAACGTATCGGTCACGGTGAGGGTACTGTCCCCTTCAAGCAACGAAAGGGCGAACAACAGACCGGTAATAAACTGACTGGAAATATTGCCCGCCACCGTGTAGTTGCCGCTTTGCAGACGACCGCATACCGTAACACGGTCCGTCCCCCTTATAAACTGTATGTGTTGGTCGGCGGCAATCTGTTCGTAGATACCGAGCGGACGTTCAAATAACCTGCTGCTGCCGTAAAGTGTAACGGGTTTCCCCGCCGCCATACAGATGGGGAGCAGAAAACGCAGGGTACTGCCGCTTTCGTTACAAAACAAGGTGGCATTATCGGGAATGTTTTCAAACGAAAAACCACCGAGAGTGACGATATCCCCCACCTGTTGTACGGTGACACCGAGTGCCTGTAAGCACCCGATCGTTGCCTCAATATCTTTTGAAAAGGCGAGCGAACGAATGACCGAACGATCGGAAAACGCACCGCAAATGAGGGCGCGATGTGCCATACTTTTGGAGGGCGGCGCGGTCACGGTTCCCGTGGCGCGGGAGTCAAACAAGGTGACCTTCATCCTACCGCCTCCACCAATGCGTCCATTGCTTCCAGATACCCGTCGAACCCGTGTCCCGCGATGGTTTTCAGGCAATAGGAACGGATATAACTGATCTGCCGAAAATCTTCGCGTTTTGATACATCCGAGATATGCACCTCAACGGTCGGGATCCCCACCGCTTTTAACGCGTCCAGTATCGCAACGCTGGTGTGTGTATATGCCGCGGGGTTAAACACGATTCCATCGACCTTCCCCATCGCTTGTTGTATTTTATCCACCAGACACCCTTCGTGGTTGGTTTGGTAGATCTCCACCTCAACGCCCAGTTGTTCGGCATGACCTTTAATACGGTCGCACAGGTCGTTGTACGTGTCGTTTCCGTAGACCGAGGGTTCACGAATGCCTAACAGATTGAGGTTGGGACCGTTAAGAACCAGTAATTTCATTGCGAATATCCTCCAAGATCTCGTCTACCGCCTGTTGCGGTGTTGCGGGCGATACGATGCGGCGGTCACACGCCGCGCAGTATAACGGGTATCGTTCACGGTATCGTGCCGCCAACGCATCGCGATCCGCCGACAACGGACGGTCGGCGGTGGCGGTCAGGGCTTCGAGCGGACGATCTAAGAAATACACCCGTCCGTTTCCTTTGAGTAACGACACGTTTTCGTGCCGTAAAACGGCACCGCCGCCGGTCGCGATCACCACACCCTGTTGCATCGAAACCTCTTTGATGGCGGCGGATTCTTTATCGCGAAACACGTTTTCCCCCATCGTTTTGAAGATGTCGGCGATGGCTTGACCTTCACGGTCGACAATATACTCGTCGGTATCCACGAAAGGCATTGAGCATTGCTTTGACAACGCTTTACCGACGGTGGTCTTACCACTTGACGGCATACCCACCAACACGATGTTTTGCTTTTTGGAAACCAGTTCGTTATATACGCGGTCGATTGCCGTTTTCTCCACCGTTTGTCCGGTGAATTTTTCGGCGGCAAACACCGCTTGTGCGACCAGCATATACAACCCGCCGGTTGCGGGAATTTTACGGGATACGGCATCGACGATCAGTTGTGAACGAAGTGGATTGTATACCGCGTCCGCCACCCCTTCGAGCGTATCAAATGGTGCAAGGTCGATGGCACTTTCCCCGACCTTCGGGTACATTCCGCACGGGGTGGTATTGAGGATGACCTGCGCGTCGGTATGTTGCGCGTATGCCGTTTCGTAGGTAATGCACCCGTCCTTGTCGGTACGGGATACGCGGTACACTTCACGGCAACCGAGCGACTGCGCGACAGCAAGAGCCGTTTTGGACGTGCCGCCACTGCCGAGTACCAATACTTTTTTATCGGCAAGCACGATGCCTGCGTGCGCGAGCATCGCGCGCATACCCGCGTAATCGGTATTGTCACCGTACAGTTTCGCGTTGCGGTTGACGATGGTATTCACCGCGCCGATCTGTCGTGCAATATCGCTGATCTCGTCCAAGAACGGAATGACCGCTTCTTTGTACGGAATGGTGACGTTGATCGCGCAGAAATCCCGCGCGGTCATAAAAGCGGATAATTGATCTTTTGGAATTTCTTTTAATTCATATTCATACGGGAACAGTCGGTTGTGGATCTCTTTGGAAAAACTGTGTCCCAACCGTTCCCCGATACATCCGTATTTCATAGTTCCCCCAACCAATCGGTTCCAAAGCGGACGGCGAGCATATCGGCAACCGCAAGCGCGGTCATCGCCTCGATCACCACGCACGCACGATGCACGATACACGGGTCGTGACGACCGTGGGCGGTCAGTACACCGTTTTCACCGCTTTGCAGGTCGATCGTCTGTTGTTCCTGCCCGATGGTCGGTGTGGGACGGAACGCACAACGGAAGGTGATCGGCATACCGTTGGTGATACCGCCGTTGATACCGCCGCTGTGGTTGGTTTTGGTGCAGACGATGCCGTTTTCGGCATAGAACGGATCGTTGGCGGCAGAACCGGTCATCTCCGCCAACGCGAAACCTGCGCCGAATTCCACACCTTTGACCGCCGGAACGGCAAATAACGCGTGGGACAGGACGCTTTCCATCGTATCAAACCACGGTTCCCCCACACCGGCAGGGATACCCGTGACCACCGTTTCGGTGACACCGCCGACGCTGTCAGCGTTTTGTTTCGCCGCACGAATCGCGTCCTGCATTGCCTGCCCTGCCGTATCGTCTAACACGGGAAACGCTTTGCCGCGCAACGCGCGGATATCGGTATTAACATCGTCAAACGAACGGTCAGCGACTCCGCCGCAACGCGCAATATGCGTGGCGATGCAGATGCCTTTGCGTTCAAGCGCGGGTAACACAATACCCGCCGCGGCAACCAATGCCGCCGTGATACGGCCGCTGAAATGACCGCCGCCGCGATAATCTTCAAAACCGTGATACTTACAATGCGCCGTATAATCGGCGTGGGACGGCCGTGCCAGCCGTTGCATCTGCGCATAGTCGGCGGAACGGGTGTCCCCGTTGGGAATCAGGATACAGAGCGGTGTACCGGTGGTCTTGCCCTCGAACACACCGCTTTGAATGACGAACGGGTCGCTTTCCTGACGGGCGGTAGAGATATCCCCCGACGGACGACGGCGGGAAAGCAGTTCACGGATGCGGTCTTCATCCACCGTCATACCGGGTGCTAAACCGTCAATGACCGCGCCGATCGACGGGCCGTGGCTTTCGCCGAAAAGGGTAATACTGATTTGATTGCCAAACGTATTTTTCATCGCGAAAGCACCTGCCTTATCTGTTGTTCAAACGCGGAAAACGGAAGAGATTGCATTTCAAAAGAACCCACTGCAGGGACGGTAACCACCGTAATGGTATCCCCTGCCGCCTTTTTGTCGTGTCGACACGCTTCGATCAGTGTATCGGCATCCTCGCAAAAGGTGGTGGGCAATCCCAATTTTTGGAGTACTGCCGTCGCACGTACGCGTACCGCGTCAGCGCACATCGGCAGCATACCGAGCGCCACGCATTCGCCGTGGTAATAAGTCTGCATTTCGTTGGCACTTTCGATCGCGTGTGCCAAGGTGTGTCCGAAATTGAGGATACGGCGCAAACCGCTTTCGTGCTCGTCGGTTTCCACGACGTAGCGTTTGATAAGCAACGATCGTTCGATCACCGTATCCAGCACCGACGGGTCCTGTACGTCGGCGGTCTCAAACAACGAAAACAGTTCGGCATCCGACGTGAGTGCCATCTTCACCGCTTCCGCCAACCCGTTTGCCAGTTGACGGGGCGGTAATGTGGATAAGGTTTCTGGGTCGATGATCACCCGCTTCGGCGGGTAAAACGCACCGACAATATTTTTGATACCGCCGAAATCGACCGCAGTCTTACCGCCGATCGACGAGTCTACCTGCGACAATACCGTTGTGGGAATGTTATAAAAATCAATACCGCGCATAAAGGTGGCGGCAACAAAGCCCGAAAGATCACCGACCACACCGCCGCCGACCGCAACCACGCAATCGGTACGGGTAAAGCCGTTTTCGAGTAATGCGCGTAACAGACGCTCATATGTGTGCAATTGTTTGGAAGATTCCCCTTGCGGGATGGTCACCACCGTCGCTTGTTTTGAAGCGGCGCGGACACATTCGGCATATTGCGGCGGGACACCGTCGTCGGTCACGACCAGTACGCGGCGGTCAAGATTGAGCAACGACCCGACCGTCTGTAACGCGCCGCGTTGCAGTACGATATCGTAACTGCCTTGCGATGTTTTTACCGGTATTAACATCCGTCTTCCTCCCGTTAAATATGGATTTCCTTTTCGAAACTGCCGAGAATCTTGATGGTACTGCAACATTTTTTCAGTTCGCGGAGCATCGTTTTGCCCTGTTCACCGTGAATGTTACCTTCGCCCTCGGCATAGAAATAATAGTCCCAGATGAGTTCTTTGGTGGGGCGGCTCTTTAACGCGCGAAGATTGAACCCGTGCTCACCGATCACCGACACGGCACGACCGAGCGAACCTGCCACGTTCTTGACCGTGAACAACATAATGAAGTGTTTGTCGGCGGCGGACGGTGCTTTTTGCGCACGGGACAACACCACGAACCGCGTGGTATTGGTACCGCTCTCGTTGATATGTCCTTCAATCTTTTTCAGTCCGAATTTTTGTCCCGCTTCCACACTGCCGATCGCCGCAATATCGGTGCGTCCCCATTCGGCGACCTGTCGTGCGGCGATCGCGGTGTTGACCGCTTCGATCGGTTCGAAACCGTGTTCGCGGATATATGCCGCGCATTGTCCGAGTGCTTGGGGATGACTGATGACCTGACGAATGGTTTCCACCGACGCGCCTTCCACCGCAAGCAGGTTCTGGACCACCTCGATCTCATACACACCGGTGACAAACAACGGACCGAAGAACGAAAGATCCAGTACCTGTCCGACGTCACCGTTATGGCTGTTTTCGATCGGCAACAACGCACAATCGCAATCTCCGTTCACCACCGCGTCGTAGGCGGCTTTGAAATCGGGACACGCGATCGGCGATGCATCGGGAAAGATGCGTTCGGCGGCGATGTTGGCGAATGCACCTTCGACACCGCTGTATGCAACGCGCATCCCGTCCAGTAACCGATGTTGCAGATTCTTGGAAAGACCGATAGTGTATTGCAGGAAATTGATGTAATAGGATCGGTAATCCTCATCGGTGATCAGTTTCGCGTTGCGTTTTAAGATCTCCGCTTCCCTGCCGAAATCGTCCACCGGTAACCCGTGTTGCTTTTTATAGTCGGCAACCAACCGCGCGGCATCCATACGGCGTTCAAACAGCCGTGCCATTTCCACGTCGGTTTCATTGATAATCTGTCGTGCTTTTTCCAGTTGTGTCATACTGCATCTCTCCCAAATAAGAACCCGACCCGCCGGTCGCAATTAAAATTGCGGGCGGGTGCCCCGGAACCTTGTTGTTTTCACAATAAAAAATCCGCATCCTGCTTGCCTTTTAAGGCATAAGCGGCTGCGGACTGTCCGTCGTCGATACGCCGGATGATACGTTCATCCAAAAATCGCGTGAAACGGGCAGTCCTTCGTAAAATAATAAAATCGACATGCTTTTGCGAACATTCCGTTTCACCTCTTGTCGTAAAAATGTATATTTATACTTTATAGCAAGTTTTTATGAATGTCAAGAAAAAAGTGCGATTTTCTGCACAAAAAAGAATTTAGGTCTTGCAAAATCACATAAAACCGTGTAAAATGATTACTGCCCGTTTTAACAGGCAAACATCC
>CAYSPZ010000073.1:0-353 GCA_964433065.1 uncultured Eubacteriales bacterium
CCTGCACCGGTTCCACCACCATTCTGGTTGCCGTTGTGAAGGGTAAAGACGTGACCAAAGACGGCATCAATGCCGCGATGAAAGCCGCTGCTTCCGATTCCTATGGCTACAACGAAGATCAGATCGTTTCTTCCGACGTCATCGGTATCCGCTACGGTTCCTTGTTCGACGCTACCCAAACGATGGTTGCGAAGATCGACGACGACACCTACCAGGTACAGGTCGTGTCGTGGTACGACAACGAAAACTCCTACACCAGCCAAATGGTGCGCACCATCAAATACTTCGCGGAACTCGCCTAAGTTTATATGCGGTTCAAGCGCCCTGCAAAGCCTCGCTTTGCAGGGCGCTTT
>CAYSPZ010000073.1:363-7795 GCA_964433065.1 uncultured Eubacteriales bacterium
GGTTCTGCGTCTCGAACGGTTGATTCCTGCGCGGAAATGTTTTATAATGAAGGTAATAAACAATAGGAAGGTGTCTGTTATGAACAAATTTATGCTCAACGAAACGTCCTACCACGGTGCCGGTGCCATCACCGCCATCCCGTCGGAGATCAACGCGCGCGGCTTTAAGAAGATCTTTGTCGCGACCGACCCCGATCTCATCAAGTTCGGTGTGACCGCCAAAGTCACCGACCTGTTGGATAAAGAGGGAATCGCGTACGCGGTGTACTCCGATATCAAAGCCAATCCCACCATCGAAAACGTGCAAAACGGTGTTGCGGCATTCAAAGCCGCCGACGCGGATTGCATCGTCGCCATCGGCGGCGGTTCGTCGATGGATACCGCGAAAGCCATCGGTATCATCATCCGCAACCCCGAATTTGAAGACGTCCGTTCGCTGGAAGGCGTTGCGCCCACCAAAAACCCCTGCGTACCGATCATTGCGGTTCCCACCACCGCCGGTACTGCCGCAGAAGTGACCATCAACTACGTCATTACCGACGTGGAGAAAAAACGCAAATTCGTCTGTGTCGACGCGCACGATATTCCCGTCGTTGCGGTGGTCGATCCCGATATGATGGCATCGATGCCCGCATCGCTCACCGCCGCGACCGGTATGGACGCGCTCACCCATGCGATTGAAGGGTACATCACCAAAGGCGCGTGGGAATTGTCGGATATGTTCCACATCAAAGCGATCGAGGTCATTGCCCGTTCGTTGCGCAGCGCGGTGAGCAACACCCCCGACGGCAGAGAAGGAATGGCACTCGGTCAGTACATCGCGGGTATGGGTTTCTCCAACGTCGGTCTGGGTGTTGACCACTCGATGGCGCACACCCTCTCCGCTTACTACGATATGCCGCACGGCAAAGCCTGTGCGACTCTGCTTCCCGCCGTCATGGCGTACAATGCCGAATACACCGGTGAAAAATACCGTGAGATCGCCCGTGCGATGGGTGTCAAAGGAGTCGACGATATGACCGCCGAAGAATACCGCGCCGCCGCAGTGGAAGCCGTCCGTCAACTGGCGGAAGACGTGGGTATCGTCACCTCGCTCAAAGGCATTGCCAAAGAAGATGACATTCACCAGATGTCGGTTGACGCGTATGCCGACGCTTGTCGTCCCGGCAACCCGCGCGAGACCAGCGTTGAAGAGATCGAAGCGTTGTATCGCAGTCTGATGTAAGGAGTAAGACCGATGAAGTCGTCGCTTTTTAAATTTTCTGCACGGATATACGGGCGCACCGTATTTGCCACCATCATCAATTTCTTTGTGTATTTTTCCATTATTATGGTGGCGACCGTTGTGTCCAACACCGAAGGCAAGATGCCCGCTCTCGCGCTCAACATTGTGAACGCGCTCGCCCTTGCGGTGGAACTGGTCATCTACGTTGTGACCGTGTTCACACCCGTGTGGGATCGCGGGTACAAGGACAGCAACGCGGTCGCGTACCACCATAAACAGGAAAACCTGTTTACCGGTGTCATCATCGGTGCGATCGCGACCGTCCCCGCGTTTTTAGGGTATCTGGTGCTGGTAGCCGAAAAAGCGATCGGTTTCTTCTCCGCGTTACCCGCGTGGTATCGCATCGTCAATATGACCTTCTACCCGTTTTTCAACTGGTTGTTCGGCGCGGCGGCGACCGAAGGATCCGCCCTGCTGTCGTGGTCGGCAGTGATCTGGTCGGCGATTCCGTTATTGGTGTTGCCGATTGCTTGCGGTGTCGCGTACGTACTCGGGTACAAAGGCATCTCGATCCACGAAAAATTGGTATACAAACAAAAGAAATAATCCGCCGTCCCTCCCGCATATAGTGTGTGGGAGGGATCGCGATGTTTTCCGCAAGATGGTATCCCGTGGCGGTGACGGTTACCGCCGTACTTTTGATCTTTACCGTTCTGTTCGGGGTTGCCGAACGACGCAATCTTGCCGTCGATACCGTGCCGCGTTCGCCGCACATCGTCATTGACGCGGGTCACGGTGGTGAAGACGGCGGCGCGGTGGCGCCCGACGGGACAAGTGAAAAGCACCTGAACCTAGCCGTTGCCCGTTCCCTTGCGGATCTGTTGCGCGTGATGGGGTTTACGGTGACCGAAACGCGTACCGCCGATACGATGTTACATACCGAAGGCGACTCATTGCGGGAGCGCAAGGTCAGCGATATGAAATACCGCTTATCGGTGTTTGAAACGGCGGATCTGGCGGTCAGTATTCACCAGAACAAGTTTCCGCAATCGAAATACTACGGTACGCAGGTATTTTATTCCAAAACCGATCCGCAAAGCGCGGTCGTTGCCGAACAGATCCGTCAGTCGGTGGTGACGTTGTTACAACCGCAAAACACGCGTCCGCTCAAGGCGGCGGACGATACCATTTATCTGCTTTCGCACACCACCCGTCCTGCGGTGTTGGTGGAATGCGGGTTCTTATCCAATCCGCAGGAACTGGAACGGTTACAGGACCCCGTCTATCAACGCAAAATGGCACTCGCCATCTTTGGCGGTATCGTCCAATAAAGGAGGCACAACCTATGGCAGGAAAACAAAAGACCGTCTACGTCTGTATGGAATGCGGCGCCGAGTTCCCCCGTTGGGCGGGAAAATGCACCGCCTGCGGCGCGTGGAACTCGATCGAAGAGGAAGTGCGTTCTTCCCACGCTACCGCCTCCTCTGCCGCAAAAGCCGCGGATGCCGTGTGTATCCGTGAGATCGATACCC
The DNA here is from genome assembly GCA_964433065.1 of uncultured Eubacteriales bacterium. Classification (GTDB taxonomy): domain Bacteria; phylum Bacillota; class Clostridia; order Oscillospirales; family Acutalibacteraceae; genus RGIG3009. The sequence continues at coordinate 3,121 of CAYSPZ010000073.1, forward strand.
AAAACGAGACCCGCTATCACACGGGGATGAAAGAACTCGACCGTGTACTCGGCGGGGGGATCGTACCGGGTGGGCTGATGCTCATCGGCGGCGATCCGGGTATCGGTAAATCCACCTTATTGTTGCAAATTTGCAAAACGCTTGGCGTTTCCAAAAAGATCTTGTACGTATCGGGCGAAGAGTCTGCGCGTCAGATCAAACTGCGCGCCGAACGGCTCGGTGTCGATTCGGAAAATCTCTTTTTGTTGTGCGAGACCGACGTGGATACCATCATTCACACGGTTAACGGCAACCGTCCCGATATCCTCATCGTTGACTCCATTCAGACGATGTCGCTCGCGGATATTGCGTCGGCGGCGGGCAGTGTCACGCAGGTGCGCGAATGCACTTCCGCGCTGATGCGAGTCGCCAAAAGTTCCGATATTCCCACCTTTATCGTGGGTCACGTCAACAAGGACGGTGCCATCGCGGGTCCTAAGGTGATGGAGCATATCGTCGACTGCGTGTTATATTTTGAAGGTGACCGTCACAGCAACTACCGTATGCTGCGTTGTGTCAAGAACCGTTACGGTTCCACCAACGAGATCGGTGTGTTTGAGATGCAGACGGGCGGGTTGTGCGAGGTGGAAAACCCGTCGCTGATGTTGCTCGCGGGCAGACCCAAAAACGTGAGCGGAACCTGTGTTGCGTGTACGATGGAAGGGTCGCGTCCGTTACTTGCCGAAGTACAGGGATTGGTTTCCCCCACCGGTTTCGGTAATCCGCGTCGTATGTCGACGGGATTTGATAACAACCGCCTGTCGATGTTACTCGCGGTACTGGAAAAACGCGCGGGGTATTTCTTCGCGAACTTAGATACCTATCTCAACATCATCGGCGGTCTGCGGTTGGACGAGCCTGCCGCCGATCTGCCGGTTGCGCTTGCGCTCATTTCGGGATTAAAGGACAAGCCGATCCCCGACGGAGTGGTCGCGTTTGGCGAGATCGGTCTGGCGGGAGAACTGCGTTCGGTATCTGCCGCCGATCAGCGGGTCGCCGAAGCCGTGCGGCTCGGGTTTACGAAAATTCTTCTCCCCGCCGCAAACTTAAAAAGTTTAAGCGGCAACTACGGGGTGGAACTTATCGGTATTCACTCGGTTCGTGAAGCGTACGAACAACTATAACAAAAAAGGACTTCCCACGGCGGTTGCCGTGAGAAGTCCTATTTTTTGTGTTATCAGTTCTTGCGGCGGAACAGATCGAGCAGACCTTCGTCGTCGAAGTCGTCGGTCATTTTGCCGTCTTCGGGAGCAACGTACGAACCGTCGGAGGAGAAACCGGTCGCCACCAAGGTGATGCACAGTTCGTCGTCCATCTGATCGTCGAATGCCAGACCCCAGATCACGTTCGCGTCGGGATGCGCCGCTTCGTGAATGATGCTACATGCCGCATCGACGTCTTCGAGCGGAATGTCGGGGGACGCGGTTACGTTGATGATGACACCGCGTGCGCCGTTGATGGTGGTTTCGAGCAAGGGACTGGCGATCGCCGCACGGGCAGCCGCTTCTGCTTTGTCTTTACCTTCGGCACGGCCGACACCCATATGCGCGTAGCCGGCATCTTTCATAATCGCGGTAACGTCCGCAAAGTCCAGATTGAGGACCGCTTCCGCCGTGATCAGTTCGGAAATGGATTGTACGCCTTGACGCAACACGCTGTCCGCTTCCTGGAACGCGTTTGCGAGGGTGATGCGTTGTTCGCTGACCAGTTTCAAGCGTTCGTTGGGGATGACCACAAGGCTATCCACATGCTCACGCAGAATGGCAATACCGTTTTCGGCTTGTTCCATACGGCGGCGACCTTCAAACGCGAAAGGTTTGGTCACGATACCTACCGTGAGGATACCCATATCGCGCGCGATCTGCGCAACAACGGGAGCCGCACCGGTACCGGTACCGCCACCCATACCGGCGGTAATGAACACCATATCGGTGCCTTTGAGGGCGGCAGTGATCTCGTCACGGCTCTCCTCGGCGGCGCGTTGACCTTTTTCGGGGTTTGCGCCCGCACCCATACCGCGGGTCAGTTTTTCACCGATCTGCAATTTTTGATCCGCCAACGAGCGTAATAACGCTTGATGGTCGGTATTGATTGCGACAAATTGTGCTCCTTTAATACCGGCAGTTACCATGCGGTTGACCGCATTACCGCCGCCTCCACCGACACCGATCACTTTGATCTGAACACCGTCGGTCATGATCTCATCATCTAATTCAAAAGCCATGATGAACGTCCTCCTGTTTTTATTTGTATTTATCTACATCTGAAAATTAGATTACTATACACTTTATAAGTATACAGATTTCTTTTCGAACTGTCAACCCACATTTCAAATTATTTTTTGGAATTTTTAAGGAGTTATCAAAAAGAGGACAAACACCTTGTGAAAAGGTATTTGTCCTCTTTCTTGTCAATCCAACAACGACGACGGTGTGAAGATGATGGCGGGATTGGACACGGTCGGGTCGGAATATTGGCTTACGTTGAGATGTCCCGTTGCGGTATCGCCGTGCTTTTCCAAAACGGTGGGCAGGGCGCTGACCGTGGCTGCGATCTCGTATTCTAAATTGGAATCGTTACCGAGTAAAACGGTGATCTGGTTTTTCCAGATCAAGCGAATGTCGGTGCGGTCTTCGATATCCACCACGCTGATATCGGTCAGGTTGTTTTTTTCGAGCGCATCAAAGATCCGCGCTACCAGTTTACTGCTTTCGTCGTCTAAAACCTGTTTTCCCTCTTCGGCACACAACACGCCCGCGCCTTTGATATACAACTGACGAAGCGGTCGTTCGGTGGTGATGGGGGTTGCCTGTAACCCGATTCCTTTTTCGCTTACCACCACCCAGTTGCCTTCGGCGTATACCGCGCCCATCGGACGCGCTTCGGTGATACAGATCTTCACGTTGCGTGAAAAATCCACCTGTACCGCGACGTCTTCGATATAATGGAACTGCGCTTTGAGCGCTTTTACCGCTTTGCGTTTATCCACCGAAAATACGCTTTGTCCGATCTTGATCCCGCTGACACCGAGGATCGCGTCTTCGTCGTACCGCGTATTCCCCTCAACGGTGATCGTCTTGACCGCCATCGTAGAGGGCTTGTCCGCCGTGCCGGTATCCCGAAAAGCCGCAGGTAACAACAATAAAATACAAATGAGCGAGATGAGACTCCCCGCGCACAACGCAAGGAACAGCCCGAAACGGTTTTTTGCCCGTTTCCGGCTGTTGCTCCTTTTTCGGTTGCGTTTGGTCGTTCTCATCAAAAACTTCCTTTACCGTATTATAGAACACGTATTGCGGCACCGAGTTGTCCCAGTCCCTGCGCAAACGCTTCATATCCTCGTTCCAAATGATACAGATGGGTGATCTCGGTCGTGCCGTCCGCCGCAAGCGCCGCCAGCGCAAGTGCCGCGCCGCCGCGCAGGTCGGTACATTCCACCGCAGCACCCGACAGGGTCTTGACCCCTTCGACCACCGCCACGCGGCCTTCTACCTTGATCCGCGCACCCAGTCGCATCAATTCGCCTGCGTGTTTATAGCGGCTTTCAAAAATGGTTTCCACGAACACGCTGGTGCCGTCTGCCACGCAGGACATCGCCATCAGCAACGCTTGTGCATCGGTGGGGAAACCGGGGTACGGCAACGTGCGTACCGTTTTGACCCGACGCAGTCGCGGCGGTGCCGCGATCAACAGTTCGCGGTCCCACACCGACAACGCGCAACCCATCTCCTCAAACATCGGGAGCATGGCTTGTAAATGGTCGGGGCAAACGTCTTTGAGCAACAACGTACCGCCGGTGATCGCCGCCGCGCCCATATAGGTCGCGGTTTCGATACGGTCGGGGATCACGCGATAGGCGCAGCCGTGTAACCGCTCGACCCCTTCTACGGTGATGGTACTTTCCCCCGCGCCCGTGATCTTCGCGCCGCAAGCGGTCAAAAATCCGCACAGGTCGGCGATCTCGGGTTCTTTGGCGGCATTATAGATGGTGGTAACACCCTCGGCGGTTGCCGCCGCGAGTAACACGTTCTCGGTCGCGCCCACGCTGGGAAAGGCGAGTGTGATGGCGCAACCTTTCAGTTTTTCTTTACAACGGCATCGGAGCATACCGCCTTCTTCGCGAATATGTAGACCCATCTGCCGAAGTGCCGCCAAATGCAGGTCGATCGGGCGAGGACCTAACTCGCATCCGCCGGGGAAGGACAGTTGCGCTGTGCCCGTCCGCGCCGCGACCGCGCCCAAAAACACGATCGACGAGCGCATTTCGCGCATCAGATGATCGGGGATATCTCCGTGTGTAACACCCGTCGCGTCGACACAAACGGTATGTCCCGCGCGTGTTACCCGACATCCCAGATGTTGCAGAATGGCGACCGCCGCCGTCACGTCCGACAGTAGCGGACAATTTTCGATGCAACATTCGCCGTGTACCAGTACGGTTGCCGCTAAGATCGGCAGTACACTGTTTTTGGCGCCGTGTATATGTATCATTCCGTTCAATCGTTTTCCGCCGTCTATGACCATCTTTTCCATCGTACGCACCTCTCTTTATCAAAAGATCGTTACGTACCATCCTATGTCATAAACGGGGCTTGGTGCTTGTTTACTTTGAAAGCACCTCGCGGATCACCGCGTA
>CAYSPZ010000074.1:0-7789 GCA_964433065.1 uncultured Eubacteriales bacterium
TGGAGGTCATCTCGAACAACAGGCGGTTGTTCTCGGTATCCGACCAGTCAAAGTCACGGGTGATGGAATAGGTGGGGATGGGATATTGGAATCCGCGTCCGTTGGCATCGCCTTCGATCATAATTTCGATGAAGGCTTTGTTGACCATATCCATTTCTTTTTGGCAGTCTTTGTATTTGAAGTCGACCTCTTTACCGCCGATAATGCAGTTGAGTTCTGCCAGATCGTTCGGTACCACCCAGTCGAGGGTGATGTTGGTGAAGGGCGATTGGGTACCCCAACGGCTGGGGGTATTGACACCGTAGATGAAGGATTCGATGCATTTTTTGACCTGCGAATAGGACAGATTGTCGATCTTCACGAAGGGAGCCAGATAGGTGTCGAACGAGGAGAACGCTTGCGCGCCCGCCCATTCGTTCTGCATAATGCCGAGGAAGTTGACCATCTGGTTACACAGACTGGCAAGGTGACGCGCGGGTGCCGAGGTGATCTTACCGGGGACACCGCCGAGTCCTTCCTGAATGAGTTGTTTGAGCGACCAACCCGCGCAATAACCGGTCAACATCGACAGGTCGTGAATGTGCAGATCAGCGTTGCGGTGGGCATTGCCGATCTCGTCGTCGTAGATCTCGGACAACCAGTAGTTCGCGGTGACCGCGCCCGAGTTGCTGAGGATCAGACCACCGACCGAATAGGTGACGGTGGAGTTTTCTTTCACGCGCCAGTCGTTGACGTTCAGGTAGTTGTCGATGATCGCTTTATAGTCCACCATCGTAGCGGTGAGGTTACGGATCTTCTCACGTTGGCGGCGGTAGATGATGTAGGCTTTCGCCACATCGTCATAGCCCGCCTTGATGAGCACCGATTCCACACTGTCCTGTATGTTCTCCACCGAAATGGCTTGATTTTCAATTTTGGGCTCGAATTCCGCGGTCACTTTGAGTGCCAGGAAATCGATAATGTTCGCATTGTACTGTTTGTTGCACGCTTCAAACGCCTGCGTGATAGCCGCACTGATCTTAGACAGATCAAAAGAGGCAATTTTTCCGTCTCGTTTTACTACGTTATACATAGTAACTCTCCTCACTTCCGTTATTTTAAGTAGCCGAAAAGAGTCAAATCTCTGACCGACTACAGGTGACGACTATCATTATACGGTATATATTGTGTCTTGTCAACTACTTTTTACACAATATATTGTGTTTAGTCCACACCGCGCAGTTTGGCGCACGGAAGGCTCTGTTGAGCGGTTTCGCCCATTTTTCGCAGCGTTTCGACCGAAACGGGCAGCATATTTTCGCCTAAAATGTCCCCCGAATCGGTAAAATTTTGCAGAAAATAGCGGGGGGCACCTTGTATCCAGCGGGCGATCGCGTCGATATCTTCGACGGTATGCAGACCCTGTACCACGGTGGTACGGAATTCGTAGTCCACCCTGCCTTCCCGAAGCAGGGCGATGCTTTCGTCGATGTCGGTGAGGGTAAGGTCGGGAACACCCGCCGTTTCGGCATACCGTTCGCGGCGGTTTTTGATGTCCATCGCCACGTAGTCGACCAAACCTTGGTCGATGAGCGACCGTAACCGCGCGGGGTAGCAACCGTTGGTGTCCACCTTGACCGCCAGACCGAGCGCGCGTACGGCGCGGATAAAGTCTTCGAGGTCGGGGTGCATCAGCGGTTCGCCGCCTGTGATACACACACCGTCCAGCAAGCCTTTGCGTTTTTGCAGGTATTGTAAGATCTCTTCCTCGTCAATGGGGGTACTGTCCTGAATATGGGTGACGAGTGACGCGTTGTGGCAAAACGGGCAACGGAAGTTGCATCCCGCCGTAAAGACGACGCACGCGACCTTACCGGGGAAATCGAGTAACGTTAATTTCTGAAAACCGTTGAATTTCATATACATACTCCTGCACGTTCGATATTAACGTCAGTATACCATTTTCACCCGCTCATTTCAACGGGTATCTTTTCGGATTTTCAAAAGAAAAGAATGGTAACGTACCTTTTTGGTTATGGTATAAAGAGAAAGGGGTTGTGAGCCATGATGCCGATCGATTCCACCGTCCGAAGAGAAACGCAACACGTTGCGGCGGTGTGCGGTATACTCAGTTTGTTCTTACAGGCGGTATTTTTGGCATTATCCGAATGGACGGCGGCGGTACTGCTCGGCAATCTGCTCGGTGTTGCCGCCGCGACGGCGAATTTTTTATTGATGGGTGTGACGGTTCAAGCCGCCGTATTAAAAGACGAAAAGGACGCGAGGCGGTTGATCCGATGGTCGCAATCGTTGCGGCTTGTGATGTTGTTCGCGGTCGCACTGGGTGGATGTCTTCTCCCCTGCTTTCACCCGATCGCGGTGGTGGTGCCGCTGTTGTTTTCGCGGATAGCCGTAGCGGTGCGAACGCGTGAAAGGCGGTGAGGGTTTGCAATCATCCGAACGTCGGTTTGCGGCGGTGGACATCCTGTATATCGTGATGATGATACTCCCCTTTGTGTTCGGGATGGTGCTGGACGTACTGACCACACCGATGAGTGACGGGATCACGATCACGGGTGCGCGGATCTTTTTCACCGTCCCGATGCCGATTCAGGATCTCCCCGTCACCGAGTCACAGGTCAATTCATTACCGGTGATAATCGCGTTGTTCTTTTTGTGTCTATACCTGACGCATGGACTCAAAGAACGACCGATGCGCAAACGGCAACACGTTGCGGAATGGGTGGTGGAAAAAGCGGACGGGTTGGTACGCGAAAATATGGGTAAATATTTTAAGGGATTTGCGCCGTTTATTCTTGCCGTTTTGGCGTTATCCGCGTTTTCGAGTTTGTCGTCGCTTTTCGGGTTGTTCCCCCCTACCGCCGATATCAACGTGGTCGGCGGGTGGGCAATACTGGTGTTTTCTATTCTTACCTATTATAAGATGAAGTGCGGTATTTTGCATTATCTGAAAGGGTTTACCAAGCCGATCGCACTTCTCGCGCCCATCAACTTTATCGGTGAATTTGCCACACCCGTTTCGATGGCATTCCGTCATTACGGAAACATCTTGTCGGGTACGGTCATTTCGGTATTGCTCACGTCGGCGCTTTCGGGGTTGTCGCGCAAGGTGCTGGGCGGGTTGCCGAGCATTCTTGCGGATATCCCGTTGTTCGGGGTCGGTATTCCCGCTGTGTTGTCGGTGTATTTTGACGTGTTCAGCGGTTGTTTACAAGCATTTATTTTTGCGATGCTCACCATGCTCAACGTGTCGATGGCATTTGATCTCGACACGTATCGGAAAAGAAACAAATAGGAGGAAATGAATATGGAAATTGCTGTTGCCATCATTCTCGGTTGTTGTGCGCTCGGCGCGGGGACTGCGATGATCGCGGGTATCGGTCCCGGTATCGGTGAAGGAAATGCCGTCGCCAAAGCGTGTGAAGCCATCGGGCGACAACCCGAAAGCAAAGGTGACGTCACGACGACGATGTTGATGGGGTGCGCGATTGCGGAAACGACCGGTCTGTACGCGTTGGTCATCGCGATCCTGCTACTGTTTGTGGCACCGAATTTGCTGGTCGATCTGCTGGTTGAAACAATCGGGTCGCTGTGAGGCAGGGTGCGGGTATGTTTGAAACGTTAGACGTGATCTCGGTCAACGTGTGGCAGTTGCTCGTGTCACTCGTCAACCTGGTGTTGTTGTATGGGATCATCAACAAATTTCTGTACCGACCTGTGAAGCAGGTACTGTCCGCTCGCGAACGGTCGATACGGGACGAGTATGACAAAGCCGCCGAAGCGAAGGCGCAGGCGCTGGCAGACAAAGACCGATACGAGCAACGGTTATCGGGCGCGAAGGCACAAGCCGACGGAATCCTTCAGTCGGCGGTGGCGGCGGCAAAGCAACGGGAAAACGAGATCCTGAGCACAGCCAAAGAGGAAGCCGCCCTTCTCCGCCGTCGCGCCGAAGAAGACGCCGAGCAGGAACGCAAAAAGGCGGAACGTGTCATCAAAGAAGAGATCGTCGATGTGTCTGCTAAGTTGACCGAAAAATTGCTCGGTCGCGAAATGAATATGAACGATCACGAACAACTGATCGATGCGTTTATTCGGGAGTTGGAGTAATGCAAAACGGCAAGGAATACGCGGTTGCTCTGTTTCGGTTGGCGCGCGAACAAAACGCGCTTGACGCTTATGAAGAAACGTTTGCAACGGTGCGGACGGTCTTTGCGGAGTATCCGCAATACGTGGCGATATTGCACTCCCCCGCCATCCCGTTACAAGAGCGTCTTACGATGTTGGACGAGGCGTTTTTATCGTTACGACCGACGGCAGTATTGTCCTGCTTAAAGGTGATGTGCGAAAAGGGGCATATCCGTCAATTGGATGATTGCGTTGAAACGTTTCATCGGTTGGCAGAACAGGCAAAATGTCGTCGGACGGTGACGGTATATTCGGCACGACCGCTCACGGCGGCGCAACAAGAAGCGTTGCGCACAAAACTGTGCCGCATAACCGACAGCGATATCGAATTGCGGTTTGTGTTAGACGAATCGCTGATCGGCGGTGTGAAGGTGCAGTTGGGAGATGTCGTATGGGACGGGAGTATCGTCGGTCGATTACATTCCATTAAAGGAGTGATAGAGAGATGAACAAACCGCGTGAGATCGGCAGTATTATCAAAGCGCAGATCGAGCAGTACGAAGCGAAGACCGAGATGACCGAAACGGGTACGGTGGTACTGGTCGGTGACGGGATCGCCCGCGTGTACGGTGTGACAAACTGTATGGCGAACGAGTTGCTGGAATTCGAGGACGGCAGTTTCGGTGTGGCACAAAATTTAGAAGAGGAAACCGTGTCGGTCGCCGTTCTTTCGGATAAAAACAATATCCGCGAGGGGTCGTGGGTCAAACGTACCGGCAGAGTGTTATCGGTGCCTGTCGGTGAAGGGTTGCTGGGACGGGTGGTAAACGCGTTGGGTGAGCCGATCGACGGGAAAGGACCGATCGTATACGCGACGACCCGTCCGCTGGAATTGGAGGCACCCGGTATCATTGAACGGCAGAGCGTCACCGTGCCGTTGCAGACGGGTATCAAGGCAATCGACAGTATGATCCCGATCGGCAGAGGGCAACGCGAGTTGATCATCGGCGACCGCCAGACGGGTAAGACCGAGATCGCCATCGACACCATCATCAACCAAAAGCACACGGGTGTTCTCTGTATTTACGTAGCGATCGGGCAAAAGAGTACGTCGGTTGCGCGGTTGGCGGACGAACTCATCCGTAACGGTGCGATGGATCACACGGTCATCGTATCGGCGACGGCGGCGGAATCGGCGCCGCTTCAATACATTGCGCCGTACAGCGGGTGCGCGATGGCGGAATATTTCCGCGAACAGGGTAAAGACGTGCTTATCGTTTACGACGATCTGAGCAAGCACGCGGTAGCGTATCGCGCGTTGTCGTTGCTCATTCGCCGCCCGCCGGGTCGGGAAGCGTATCCCGGTGACGTGTTTTATCTGCATTCCCGTCTGCTGGAGCGGGCGGCATGTGTGGCGAAAGAGTACGGCGGCGGGTCGATCACCGCACTCCCGCTCATCGAAACGCAGGCGGGGGACGTATCGGCATATATCCCGACCAACGTCATCTCCATCACCGACGGACAGATCTTTCTGGAAACCGAACTGTTCCATTCGGGTGTGATGCCCGCCATCAACCCCGGTATCTCGGTGAGCCGTGTCGGCGGTGCGGCGCAGTTAAAGGGTATGAAAAAGGTGGCGGGTGAACTGAAACTGCTGTATTCGCAGTACCGCGAACTGCAATCGTTTACACAGTTCGGCAGTGATTTAGACGCGGATACCAAGGCGCGGTTGGCACTCGGTGAACGAATCGTGGAGGTACTCAAACAAGGGCGAAACGCGCCCGTGCGGGTGGGGTGTCAGGTGGCGATCGTGTTTGCGGTGGTGCGCGGATACCTTGACGCGGTGGCGGTCGACCGCGTACGCGAGTATGAACAACAGTTGTTTGCGAAACTGGAAAACGAGTACGGTGACTGGTTACAGCGCATCGAGAGCGGATCGTTTGACGAAGAGGATGAAGCCGTACTGCGCACGGTACTCACGGAAATGCAGGTGTAAGCGATGGCGGGGAACACAAAAGCACTGCGAGTACGTATCAAGAGTGTTACTTCCACGTTACAACTCACCAAAGCGATGGGGTTGGTGGCATCGTCCAAACTTCGCCGCGCAAATGACGCAATGTTAAAAGCGCGGGACTATACCGCCGCCATTGAAAGCACCATATCGTTGCTTACCGCCGATCCCGAAACGGCAAGAAGCCCGTATATGGCGGTGCGGGATACCGCTCGAACGCGGCTGGTCGTGATCGCGGGGGATCGCGGTTTGGCAGGTGGCTACAACGCGAACGTGTTTCGGTTATGCCGCGAGTATCCCGATGCACAGGTTATCCCGATCGGGAAACGCGCGTGTGAACGGTTTTCGGTGTCCGTCCTCTCGTCCGAACGATTTTCGTACGCGCAGGCGGCAGAGATTGCCGAACGGTTGTGTGACGAGTTTGCGAAAGGCGAATACGATCGGTTGGGGATTGTATTTACCGTGTATCGGTCGATGTTGTCGCAGGATGCGGCTGTCAAGTGGTTGTTGCCGCTCACAACGAGTGAGCGAAACGATGCGATCGGTACGGTGTTTGAACCGGATCATTTGTCGGTACTCAATCTGACCGTTAAAGAATACGTTGCGGGAATTCTGACCGCGTGTGTGCGGGAAAGTTTTGCGTGTGAAGTTGCGGCGCGGCGGACGGCGATGGATGCCGCCGAAAAGAATGCGCGGCAGATGATCGATGGGTTAAGTTTAGAGTACAATCGCGCCAGACAAAGCGCGATCACACAGGAAATTACCGAAATCGTTGCGGGAGGTGGCACGGTTGGATAACCGAAACGGAAAAGTATTACAGGTGATGGGACCCGTTGTGGACGTGAAATTCGAACAAGGGGCATTGCCCGCCATATTAAACGCGTTGACCGTACCGATCGGAGACCGCGTCCTGACGGTTGAAGTCGCACAACACGTCGGCGATAATACTGCGCGGTGCATTGCGATGTCCTCGACCGACGGGTTACAGCGGGGCACCGCGGTGACCGACACGGGTGCGCCCATTCAGGTACCTGTCGGGCGCGAAACGCTCGGGCGTATCTTTAACGTGTTGGGGGATGCAGTGGACAACCGTCCTGCGGCGCAGACCGACGAGAGGTGGAGTATTCACCGAAAGCCGCCGAAGTATGAGGATTTGGCGAGTGATACCGCCATCTTTGAAACGGGTATCAAGGTCATTGATCTTCTGTGTCCGTATTCCAAAGGCGGTAAGATCGGGTTGTTCGGCGGTGCGGGGGTCGGAAAAACGGTTCTCATTATGGAACTCATCAACAACATTGCCAAAGAACACGGCGGTATTTCGGTTTTCTCGGGGGTCGGTGAACGGACCCGCGAGGGGAATGATCTGTATAATGAGATGAAGCAATCGGGTGTCATCCATAACACCGCGTTGGTATACGGACAGATGAACGAACCGCCCGGTGCGCGTATGCGGGTGGCATTGTCGGGACTGACGATGGCAGAATATTTCCGTGACCGTGAAGGGCAGGACGTGTTGTTGTTCATCGACAACATTTTCCGTTTCACGCAGGCAGGCAGTGAAGTATCCGCGCTACTGGGACGTATGCCGTCCGCGGTAGGGTATCAACCCACCCTTGCAACCGAAATGGGCGCGTTACAGGAGCGTATCACCTC
>CAYSPZ010000075.1:0-7384 GCA_964433065.1 uncultured Eubacteriales bacterium
CAACTACATCAACAGCGATATGGAACCCAGCGACGTAAGAAGTATGTGCTGCCGTCTGCGTCTGGACCTGCGTGAACTCCGCAAAAAATCGGGCGGCTTCTTCGGTAGCGGCGAATCCACCGGTTCGGTCGGTGTGGTCACCATCAATATGCCCCGTATCGCCTATCTGGCGGAAGACGAAGCCGACTTCTACAAACGTCTGGATAAACTGATGGATATCGCGGCGCGTTCGCTCAAAGTGAAACGTACCGTCATTACCAAACTGCTCGAAGCGGGTCTGTACCCCTACACCAAACGCTACCTCGGCACCTTCAACAACCACTTCTCTACCATCGGTCTTGTCGGTATGAACGAAGTGGGTCTGAATGCCAAATGGTTGCGCGCGGACCTCACCGATAAGCGGACTCAAGCCTTCACCAAAGACGTCCTTAATCATATGCGTGAGCGCCTGTCCGACTATCAGGTCGAATACGGCGATCTGTACAACCTTGAAGCCACCCCCGCCGAATCCACCGCGTTCCGTCTGGCGAAGCACGACTTGAAACACTTCCCCGACATCATCACCGCGGGCGGCGGCGAAGACGGCGCTCCTTACTACACCAACAGTTCTCACCTGCCGGTCGGCTACACCGAAGACATCTTCTCCGCGCTCGACGTACAGGACGAACTCCAGACACTGTATACCTCGGGTACCGTGTTCCATGCCTTCCTCGGCGAGAAATTACCCGACTGGAAAGCCGCGGCAACCCTCATCCGCAAGATCGCCGAAAACTACAAATTGCCGTACTATACCTTGTCCCCGACCTACTCGGTGTGTAAGAAACACGGCTACCTCACCGGCGAACAGTTCAGTTGCCCCGAATGCGGCGAAAAGACCGAAGTATACAGCCGTATCACCGGCTACTACCGTCCCGTCCAGAACTGGAACGACGGTAAAGCACAGGAATACAAAGAACGTAAAGTGTACGATATCGCCAACTCCAAACTCACCCACGAAGGTGTGTTGCCGGATGGTTGCGATTGTGCCGCACAACCCGCAACGGTCGCAGACGGTACGTGGTTGTTCACCACTGCCACCTGCCCCAACTGCAAGATCGCCTGTACCTTGTTAGACAAAGCGGGTGTGGCATACGAGAAGGTTCTTGCCAACGAGAACCCCGATATGGCGAACGCATTCGGCATCAAACAAGCCCCCACACTGGTCGTGTCCAAAGACGGTAAAGTGGAAAAATATGCCGGTGTGTCGGATATCAAAAAAATGTTAAACGCATAAGGATGCGATACAGATGTATGACATTATCATCGTCGGCGGCGGCCCTGCTGGGCTGACCGCCGCCCTGTATGCCCGTCGGGCAAACAAACACGTTCTGGTGATCGAAAAAGGCGGCTTCGGCGGTCAGATCACTTACTCACCAAAGGTGGAGAACATCCCCGGTTTCGCCGAAGTGACCGGCAACGAATTTGCCGAAAAACTGGTCGAACAGGTGTTAGCCCAAGAAGCGGACGTGGAATGCGCCGAAGTACTCGAGATCCGCGACGGCACCTACAAAACGGTGGTGACCGACAACGGCGAATTCGTCGGTAAATCGGTCATTCTCGCGACCGGTGCCAAACACCGTCTGCTCGGTCTTGACAACGAACAAAATCTGATCGGCGAAGGTATCTCCTTCTGTGCGGTATGCGACGGCGCATTCTATGCGGGTAAAACGGTCGCGGTCATCGGCGGCGGCAACTCCGCGTTGCAGGAAGCCATCCTGCTTTCGGACCTCGCCGAAACCGTCTACGTTGTGCAAAACCTGGGTGCCTTCACGGGTGAACAGAAACTGGTGGAAAAACTTACCGCCAAAGAAAACGTCAAGGTACTGCTCGGCACCACGGTGGTCGGTGTTGTCGGTGATACCGAACTCACCGCCATCCGTATTCGTAACGAAGAGAGCGGCACCGAATCCGAACTCGCACTCGACGGTATGTTCGTCGCCATCGGTCTGGTCCCGCAAAACGATCCGTTCAAAAACGTGGTCGCATTGGATGGTCGCGGCTACATCCTCGCAAACGAGGATTGCACCACCAACGTCGCGGGTATCTTCACCGCAGGCGACTGCCGTACCAAAACCATCCGTCAGGTCATCACCGCCGCAGGCGACGGCGCCGTCGCCGCCCTTGCCGCGTGCGACTATGCGGATACCATCGAATAATTTTATCGCTTTAAACGGCGGCATCTTTTTTCAAAGATGCCGCCGTTTTTGCAAACGAAAACCACGCGATAGTCGCGTGGTTCTAAAGAACTTTAACGATAAAAGATCTTGCTGCAGCGAAAAAGGCCCCCTCCGGGAGGGGGCTGTCAAACGCAAAGCGTTTGACTGGGGGAGAACGCGTTATCATAAACCACATATCGTGCAACCAACAGTGGCTCATCAGGATCCCTCCGACCTCGCCGACGGAATGCTGCCTCGGTCACCTCCCTTTCAAGGGAGGCTTTATCAAGCACTACCGCAACCCATTTGTGGGCGGGTATAGGACTATGCCCGAAACGAAATCCCCCCCGCAGGGGGGGTTATTCCGTTTAAAAATTTTTCAAAAAATCTCTCAAAAACGGTTGACAAACTTTGGAAAAGGGATTATACTATTGTTCGGTTAGCAGAGGCTAATTGTTTTTTATGACAATCGGTTAGCCTACGCTAACGAACGACTTACCAACAGGATCGAGGATAGCGATGGATCTGTATTCGGCGCAAGAGGGAAAAGAATATATCATCGAGCAGATCGACACCGACGACGAGGAACTGAACGCGTTTTTGTTCTCTCTCGGTTGTTACGAAGGGGAACCCATCACCGTCATCGCACACCGTAAAGGCGGTTGCACCGTTTCGGTCAAAGACGGACGGTATAACATCGATTCACAGTTGGCACAGGCGATCCGCGTTTTTGATTGATCAAAAACGCTTAAAATAATCGAAAGATTATTTTTTTACCCAATGGTTAGCAACTGCTAACCGCAAAAAAGATACCATTTCAGGAGGGAAGATCAATGAGAATTGCTTTAGCAGGAAACCCGAACAGCGGTAAGACGACGATGTACAACGCGCTTACCGGTCGCAGTGAAAAGGTCGGCAACTGGGCGGGTGTGACGGTCGAACGCAAAGAACACCCCATCAAAAAAACCTTTTACGACAAGGCGCAGGAACTGATCGCCGTCGATCTGCCGGGTGCTTACTCCATGTCGCCGTTCACGTCGGAGGAGAGTATCACCAGCGCGTACGTCAAGAACGAAGCGCCCGACGTGATCATCAATATCGTGGACGCGACCAACCTCAGCCGCAGCCTGTTTTTCACCACCCAGTTGTTGGAACTCGGTATTCCGGTGGTGGTCGCGCTCAACAAGACCGACATCAACAAGAAAAAACAAAACAAGATCGACGCGGTCGCGCTCAGCGAAAAATTAGGTTGTCCCGTAGTGGAGACCACCTCCACTTCCGGTGAAGGGCTGAAAGACGTCGTCAAAGAGGCGGTCGCTCAGATCGGAAAGACCCAAGCGGCACCGTACGTGCAGGGCAGTATCGACCTCACCGACAAAAAGACGGTGGAAGCCGCCGACCGTAAACGTTTCGAATTTGTCAACAAGATCGTCAAATCGGTCGAAAACCGCAAAGTTCTCACCAAAGACAAAAACGTCGGCGACAAGATCGACGAGGTGCTGACCAACAAATGGTTCGGTCTTCCCATCTTCGCACTGGTTATGTGGGCGGTCTTCTGGATCTCGCAAGCGGGTCCCGGTGTATGGCTTGCCGAAGGACTGGATATCGGCGAACGTCACCTGTGGGGTCTGGTCGACTGTATCGGTTGGTTTAAAGAGATCGTGGCGGGCTGGCTCGCAGGTACGCACGATCTCGTTCAAGCGATCCTGCTGGAAGGCATCATTGAAGGCGTTGCCGCGGTCGTCGGTTTCCTGCCGCTCGTGATGGTGATGTACTTCCTCATCGCCCTTCTCGAAGATTGCGGCTATATGGCACGCGCCACCGTCGTTCTCGACCCCATCTTCAAAAAAGTGGGTCTCTCGGGTAAATCGGTCATTCCGTTCGTCATCGGTACGGGTTGCGCCATCCCCGGTGTAATGGCTTGCCGTACCATCCGCAATGAACGTGAACGCCGCGCCACCGCGATGCTCACCCCCTTTATGCCTTGCGGCGCTAAACTCCCCGTCATTTCCCTGTTCGCGGGTGCGTTCTTTGACAGCGCGGAATGGGTCGGTACCGCGATGTACTTTGTCGGTATCGTCATCATCCTCCTTTGCGCACTTCTCATCAACAAACTTACCGGTCATAAAGTAAGAAAATCCTTCTTCATCATCGAACTTCCCGAATACAAAGTACCGTCCCTCGGTCTGGCATTTAAATCGATGTGCCAGAGAGGTTGGTCGTATATCGTCAAAGCCGGTACGGTCATTCTCGTCTGTAACTTCGTCGTGTATATGATGCAGACCTACGGTTGGAACTTCCAAGCGGTGGACGACCCTGCGAACTCCATCTTAGCATCGGTCGCGACCCCGATCGCCTACGTCATCGCACCCATCGTCGGTGTGGCACTGTGGCAACTTGCCGCAGCGGCGGTCACCGGTTTCATCGCCAAAGAATGCGTCGTTTCTACGTTGGCAACCGTCTTTATGTTTGAAGGTCTTATCAACGAGGACCTCGAAGCGGTCGGCGCCATCACCTCCGCCAATATGGGCGGTATCTCGGTGGTTGCGGGTCTTGCCTTCTTGATGTTCAACCTCTTTACGCCGCCTTGCTTTGCGGCGCTCGGCGCGATGAACGCGGAGATCAAGAGCAAAAAATGGCTCTGGGCGGGTATCGGTCTGCAATTCGCGGTCGGTTATACCGTCGCGTTTATCACCTTCTTCTTCGGTACTCTCTTTACCAACGGTTCGTTCGGTTCCGTTTGGATGCCGATCCTCGGTTGGGCGATCGTTGCCGCCATCGTTGCCATCTTCACGGTTATGATCGTCAAGAAAAACAAAGAACTCAAAACCGAATACGTGCTGAGCGGTACCAAAGAAACGGCAAACGTCTGATATGAGGTATCCGATATGTTAGAAAATATAATTGCTGCTGCCGTGATCGTCCTGATCGTGGGCGGTGCCGTCGCATACATTATCAAAGCCAAAAAGAGCGGCAAAAAATGTATCGGTTGTCCCGACGGATGCTCCTGCCAAACCAAAAACGGCTGTTGCGGTTGTTCGCAAGATCCCGAATAAACAAAACCGTGCGATGCTCTTTTGAGCATCGCACGGTTTATTTTTGCATTCTCGGATCGTTCGTACGGTCAAGCAAATAATCAACGCTGACATCGTAATAATCCGCTAACTTGATCAGAACTTCTGCGGTCACCGAGATCACACCCGTTTCATATTGCGAATAGGTGTTTTGCGATACGTTCAGGTACTTTGCAAGATCCTTTTGCTTAATATCGTTATCTTCCCGTATACTGCGCAGATTTTTAAATTGCATAAAAAATCACCTCGTAATTATTATGCAATATCTGTAATAAAGATATTGACATTTATCTGTAATACAGATATAATGGTGTTGCAAAATTGTTTCATTTGCGACAAAAAGCGAAGGGGAGGCGTGTGTATGCGAAAAGGATTGGCGATCGTGTTAACGGCGGCAATGTTGCTTTGTATGACCGCTTGCGGTCAATTGAGTACTCCCATTACGACCACCGAACCGACCACCACAACCACCGAGGCGGTTACCACCACAACAGCAAAACCAACCACGAAGGTAACCACCACTGAAGAGATGGGAACGAATACCGATTCGACCGTTACCACAACGGCAAAGCAAACCACGAAGCGCGGTGTGACGGTGAAGACGACTACCACCGAAGAGATGGTAACGACTACCGACTCGATCGTTACCACAATGGCAAAACCAACCACGAAACGCAGTGTGACGGCGAGGATGACCACTACTAAAAAGAGGGCAACAACTACCGATTTGATTGCCGCGACCACGCAGCCGACTACGAAGACCGCGACCGCCGCTAAGACAACGGTATCGAAGACTACCGTGAAGACTACGCAGAACACAACGACGGTTTCGTCGAATGCGTTTTTCTTGGATTCCGAAACCGCGGCGATGTTCAACCCTGACCCCGATGCGGTTTCCGCACTCGCCCTCCGTCAATTGTTACTGAAACCGAACAGCGCGTATTGGACGTGTCGGATGCCGAGTTCTTGGGAACAACAACTCAAACAAACAAACTACGTAGCGCTTACGAAACACGGTAGCAACGTCGGTCGTATTTTGCATAAATCGGCGACGTCACTGGCGAGCGGTGCGTCTACGTTGCAAGAATTTACCTATCAAAATCGGGTACAGGTAAAACTGATGGAATACAAGGCGACGGACGGTATGGCGGAGGTGTATCGTGCAACCGTTACGGTCAGCGGCACCAATAACGAAACGGTGGTATTGGAGGTGGATCGCCACTACGTTACCGCTGATGCGTTTGGCGAAATGGCACTCTCGTTCTGCGAGGGGGCCGTACCCGTCGTCACGGTGAGTACCACGACAACACCCTCGGCCAACGACGGCGGTACGCAATCGACCATCGTGCTGGATAAGAAGCAAGAAGGACAAATGCACATATTCCAAGTGGGACGATTTTCTTATTCCGGAACGAAATTTTTTACCTATATCGAGTCCATTCTCGATAGCAATCAGTATGCTCGCTTGCACGATTATAACGACTACGGAAAAGATATTCGTTTAACCGATGATTTTTTGAAAAAGATCAAAAAATGGGAAACGTTTGAGTCTTATGACTACCATTTAGCGGTATACTGGGGCGCTTATTCTAAATCTTATTCACAGATGATACTGGAAAACGGATTTGTCCCCGTGGTTATTTTAACAAGGCCCCAACAAGACCCCTACGAAAGTTCATCAACGTTCAAAGTCAACTGGTACGAGTTGGAAAAGTATCTGACCGAGAATTTCCATCCGAATTGGTTGTATCGGAATGCCGCGCACACGCAATTATCTCCTTTCGGTGAGTATGCGATGGTGTTTTTGCTGTGGTACACGTTGTATGGAGAAGTTTGTCCAAACTATGGTTATAATGCCATTTTTGATATGGAGGAACTGTACGGCCTTAAACCAAAAGAGACACGTGCGGCGGCAGACCGATTGGAGGAACATCTGCGCGCATTTGTCGGGATATTATAACGTACGGCTTACAAACGGAGAGATCAACGAACTATGGTGGTTAATGGCCCTCTATATGTTAGGGGCGTCCGAAACATAACCCAACAACAAATCATTTATAAAGACTAACTATTAAAAGTCAAGTCTGAAAAGTAAAAAATGTTGTGAATTGAATG
>CAYSPZ010000076.1:0-7203 GCA_964433065.1 uncultured Eubacteriales bacterium
CGTTTGCCCAGCCTTCGTTGTAGTGGCGGACGATGTGTTCACAGATGCGCGCCCATTTGTTGAAATCTTTGGGAACGCGTACACCGTACTTATAATAATGTTCAATGGAAGCACCCAAACGGTAGAACACTTTGGTGCCTGCCGCGATGGTATTGAGCACACATTTGTCGGTGGGTTCAAAAATATAGTTGGCGGGATCGTTTTCGTCCGCGTCAAAGTTTTTGAAGATGCGGTGCACGTCTACCGTGTGCTCACCGCCGTAGGCTTGAAAAAAAGAAGCGTCGTGGTTACGCGCGAACGGAATTTCGATGGCTTTATACAGGTCAAAGTTGCTTTTTTTCGGTGTGCGGACGTTGGGCGCAGTCGGTCCGTTGTTGACCGCGTTCATCCGTTTGATGGGTCCGCGTTGTACCGCAAAATCGATTTTGATGGTTTCCATAGTGGTTCCCCCTATCACAATCTGTTACGATAAAAATAACACAGGTACGGTCATGGGTCAAGGTAAACGAAAACGAAAAATTTTCGGGTTGCGCCGTCGTTTTGAAAAAAATCGAACATTCGTTCGATTTTTTTCGTTTTTCGCTTGATTTTCGCTTTTCGATGGTGTATACTTTAGTCATAATGAAACGGAATGAGGGCGAAAACGATGGCGGATACGAAAAAAACGGTGGACAAGGACGTCCAGACCGACAAGCAAAAAGCCTTACAGGCGGCACTCAGTCAAATTGAAAAAGCATACGGCAAAGGAACCGTTATGCGGCTGGGTGAAAACAGCAGTATGAACGTGGACGTGATCCCGACAGGGTCGCTGACGCTCGACTTGGCACTCGGTGTGGGCGGTCTGCCGCGCGGCCGTATCGTGGAAATCTATGGACCCGAAGCGTCGGGTAAAACGACGCTGGCATTGCACGCGGTTGCCCAGGCGCAAAAGCGCGGCGGCGAAGCGGCGTTTATTGACGTGGAACACGCGCTGGATCCCGTATATGCCCGTGCGCTCGGTGTGGACGTGGATTCGTTGCTCGTTTCGCAACCCGATACAGGTGAACAGGCGCTGGAAATTGCCGAAGCACTCATTCGGTCGGGTGCATTGGATATCGTGGTCGTTGACTCGGTTGCCGCGTTGGTACCGCGTCAGGAGATCGAGGGTGAGATGGGCGACGCACACGTCGGGTTGCAGGCGCGGTTGATGTCACAAGCGATGCGTAAACTCGCCGGTACGGTCGGTAAGACGGGGTGTGTTGCCATCTTTATCAACCAGTTGCGTCTTAAAGTGGGTGTCATTTACGGCAACCCCGAAGTGACGGCGGGCGGTAACGCGCTGAAATACTACGCGTCGGTGCGCTTGGACGTGCGCCGTACCGAAACGCTGAAAGCGGGCGGTGAACCGGTCGGTTCGCATACCCGTGTACGCGTGGTGAAGAACAAAGTAGCACCGCCGTTCAAAGAGGCGGAATTCGATATGTTCTACGGAAAAGGTATTTCCCGCGAAGGCGAACTGCTGGATCTCGCCATCAAGTTTGATATCATTCAGAAGTCGGGGTCGTGGTTCTCATACAAGGAGACCCGTTTGGGACAGGGACGCGATAACATCAAGGATTACCTGAAAGCCAATCCCGACCTGCAACAGGAAGTGGAAACGCTGGTGTTGGAAGCGATCCGCAAAGAAAAGGCGGAAGTGGAGGAAAAGGCACAGCCTGCCGCCGCACCTGTGGAGATCCCGTTAGAGTCGGCGGTGAAGTATACCGCGAACACCGCCCGTGCGAAGATCGACATCGTGGTGGATGACGAATGAGAATCGTAGCGGTACGGCGATGCCGTGGGCATCAGGTCGCGGTGTTGACCGACGACGGAAACGAAACGTTACTGGACAAACGCACTTACGAGGAGTCCCCCTATGGGGTGGACTCCTTTTTGTCGTGTGAGGAATGGGACGCGTTGTGTGAAAAATCGGCGCAGGATCGGTTGCGCGACAAGGCGGTATTTTTGTTGTCACGGCGGGATTATTCCCGTCGGGAACTGGAACGCAAGTTATGCCGCGAAAAGGGGCAGTACCACGGTGAGCGCCGTGACGGTGCCGTCGAGGCGGCGGCATATATGGAAGAGTTGGGGTACGTGAACGACGAGTCGTACGCGGCGCGATTGGCGGAACAATATCGGACGGTACGGTTGTATCCGCGCCGCCGTATCGTGGAGAAGTTGTGCGAAAAAGGCATCGATCGCGAGGTCGCGCGAGAGGCGGCAAACGCGGTAGAGGGTGACGATGCACAACTGGCACTTGAATTTTTGAGAAAGAAACGCTATACTGTTGCTATGACCGCCGAAGAAGCGGATAAACAGGCGGCGGCACTTGCCCGTTACGGATTTGCGGGTGAGGATATCCGCCGTGCGATGCGGTGGCATCGGGAAGAGGAAAACGAATGAGTATAAAAGTGGGAATGGTATCGCTCGGTTGTTCGAAAAATCAGATGGATGCCGAACTGATGCTTGACAAGTTGCAAAAGGCGGGGTTTACGCTTACCGCCGAGAGCGGACTCGCAGACGTGGTGATCGTCAATACCTGCGGGTTTATTGCGGATGCCAAACAGGAAGCGATCGAGAATATTTTGGAATTTGCGAAACTCAAAGAAGAGGGACGCATTCAGAAGATCATCGTGACGGGGTGTCTTGCCCAGCGGTATCAGCAGGAGTTGTGTAACGAGTTGCCCGAATGCGACGCGGTGTTGGGTCTTGGTGCAAACGTCGATATCGTGGAAGCGGTCAACGCGGTCACGCGCGGTGAAACGGTCGCCGCGTTCCCGTCGCTCGATCACTGGTCGCTGGACGGGGATCGGTTACAGACCACACCCGATTTCTTCGCGTATCTGCGGGTGGGTGACGGGTGCAACAACTGTTGCACCTACTGCGCGATCCCGCTGATCCGCGGAAAACTGCGCAGCCGCGATATGGATGCGATCGTCAATGAGGCGACCGTATTGGCGCAAAACGGTGTGAAAGAACTGGTGCTGGTAGCACAGGATACCACCCTGTACGGGACCGATCTTGCGGGTCGTTCCCTCCTCCCCGACCTGCTCGATCGGTTGTGCGAGATCGAGGGGTTACGGTGGATCCGTTTACTTTACTGTTATCCCGAACACATTACCGACGAGTTGTTGCAGACCATCGCCAGACAAGAAAAGGTCGTCAAGTATCTGGATATTCCGATCCAGCACGTGAGCGGAAAGGTGTTGCGGTCGATGAATCGTTCGGGGGACTGCGAGTCGCTCAAAGCGTTGATGGCGCATATCCGCAAAACGGTGCCGGATATCGTGTTGCGCACCACCGTGATGGTGGGATTCCCCGATGAAACGGACGAAGATTTCACGCAGTTGTGCGAGTTTTTAAAAGAGGTTCGGTTTGAACGGTTGGGTTGTTTCGCGTATTCGCCCGAGGAAGGGACGGTTGCCGCCGAGATGCCGAATCAGGTACCCGAAAAGGTGAAGGCACGTCGCCGTGATATCGTGATGCAGTCACAGGAACGCATCGCGGACGCGTACAACGAGGCGCAGATCGGTAAGACGGTGGAGGTACTCGTCGAGTCGTTTGACCGTTATGCGGAATGTTGGTTCGGGCGGACCTACGCGGACGCGCCGGATATCGATACCAAAGTGTTTTTTACCACCAAAACGCGGGTGGAACCCGGCGAATTTGTGAAAGTAACGATCACCGATTGTATGGATTGGGATCTTGTGGGGGAACGAGTATGAACTTGCCAAATAAATTGACTGTTTTACGTATTATTTTGTCACCGCTGTTTTTGTTGTTTGCGTTGTGGGAGTTTCCGTTTCACTACGCGGTAGCGCTGGTGATCTTCATTGCCGCGGCGCTTACCGATATGTTTGACGGGAAGATCGCGCGGGCGCGGGGGCTGATCACCAATTTCGGCAAATTTTTAGATCCGCTCGCGGATAAGATGCTGACCACCGCCGCGTTTTTGTTGTTCCTTGCCAAAGGGCAGATGGACGTATGGGCGCTGATGCTGGTGTTGACGCGCGAGTTTATGGTGACATCGGTGCGGTTACTTGCCGCCAAAGAAGGCAAGGTCATTGCCGCCAGTATGTGGGGAAAAGCGAAGACGGTGGCACAGTTTATCGCCATCATTTATCAGTTGACCGCGCTGGAGTTTTCGACCTGGCAGACGGGAATTCTTTCGGTGTTCGAGTTGCCCGATGCGGTATTCTCGATTCCGCTTATCGTGGGACAGGTGCTGATCTGGATCTCGACCGTGTTGACGGTGATCGCAGGTGCGGAATACGTATGGCTCAACCGCGAATATTTCATTCACGACAAATAATTTGAAAATAATAGTGGATTTTCTGAAAATATCTGCTATAATGGTAATACGAAATGCGAGGAACGAGAGAAGTACCCGTATAATCGGTGCAACAGAGAGTGTCCGTCATCGGCTGGAAGCGGACGCGGCAACGACGCGGTGAAATGCGCTCGGGAGCAGACAGAGGGAAACTTCAAGTATCTCTGTTCGGTTGCCGCCGTTATCGGCTTTGAGTGAAACACGAAGTGGAACCGTGCATTGCACCTTCGTCGCCGTATGGTGACGGAGGTGTTTTTTATGAGGAGGAATCGCGATGTTTGACCGTATGCGTGAAGACATTGCCGTCATTCGCGAACGCGACCCCGCCGCTCGTTCGGCACTGGAAATTATGCTCTTGTATAACGGATACAAGGCGATCCGTTCACACCGTAAAGCGTACTGGTGTTATCATCATCATTTAAAATTTCTTGCTCGTTTTCTGTCGCAACGGTGTGTGCGCAAAACGGGGATCGAGATCCATCCCGCCGCGACCATCGGCAGGCGGGTGTTTATCGACCACGGAACAGGTGTGGTGATCGGTGAGACCGCCGTCGTCGGTGACGATTGTACCATCTATCAGGGGGTAACGCTCGGCGGTACGGGGAAAGATAAAGGAAAACGTCACCCGACGCTTGGAAATCACGTGATGGTGGGTGCGGGTGCGAAGGTACTCGGTCCCATCACCATACACGATAACGTGCGCATTGCCGCGGGTGCGGTGGTGTTGCAGGATATTCCCGAAGATTCCACCGCGGTGGGTGTACCTGCCCGTGTGGTACGGCGCAAGGGCGAAAAGGTAAAGGAACTGGATCAGGTACACATTCCCGATCCCGTTGCACAGGAATTAAAACGGCTTGCGGATGAGATCACCGCGCTGAAAGCCTTATTGGAGGAAAAACAATGAAGATCTACAACACGATGGCAAGGGAAAAGCAGGAACTCGTCCCGATCGAAGAAAACGTGGTGCGCATCTACGCGTGCGGACCGACCGTGTACAACTACATTCACATCGGCAACGCGCGACCGCTTTGCGTGTTCGACGTGTTGCGGCGGTATCTGGAATGGCGCGGGTATGAGGTACGGTTCGTACAGAACTTTACCGATATTGACGACAAGATCATCCGTCGTGCCAACGAAGAGGGTGTGACCTACGACGTCATTGCCGAGCGGTATATCGACGAGTTCCGCATCGACGCGAAAGGACTGGGTGTGCGCGAAGCAACGGTACATCCCCGCGCGACCGAGAATATGGCGGAGATCATCGATATCGTCAAAACGTTGGAAGACAAAGGGTTTGCGTACCGTGCGGATAACGGCGACGTGTATTTCCGTACCCGTCGGGATTTAGAATACGGGAAATTGTCCCATCAACCGATCGACGATCTGGAATCGGGTGCGCGGATCGGAATCGGCGAAGAAAAGGAAGATGCGCTGGATTTCGCGTTGTGGAAAGCGGCAAAAGCGGGCGAACCGTATTGGGAGTCGCCGTGGAGTGACGGTCGACCCGGTTGGCACATTGAATGTTCCGCGATGGCACGGCGGTATCTTGGTGAGTCGATCGACATTCACTGCGGCGGTCAGGATCTGATCTTCCCGCACCACGAAAACGAAGTGGCGCAGAGCGAATGTTGTAACGGTGTACCGTTTGCGAAATACTGGATGCACAACGGATACATCAACGTGGACAACAAGAAGATGTCCAAATCGCTGGGGAATTTCTTTACGGTGCGCGACGTGGCGGAACAGTTCGGGTATGAACCGATCCGTTACTTCCTCATCTCGTCTTCTTATCGCAGTCCCATCAACTACAACACCGAGATCATCGAACAGTCCAAAGCGGCACTGGATCGGTTGTATAACTGCCGTAACGGGTTGGAGTTTGCGCTGAAAAATGCCGTCGACGGTGAAGCGACCGACGCGGTCAAAGCGTTCTGCGCGGCGCGGCGCGAACAGTTTATTGAGGCGATGGACGACGATCTGAACACCGCCGACGCGATCGCGGCATTGTTCGAACTCGCAAAAGATTGTAACCTGATGGTGAAAAACGACGCGCCGAACGGCGGCAGTTGTCAGTTGGCACTTGACACGTTTAACGAGTTGGCGGACGTGCTCGGGTTATTGTACGGCCGCGAAGAGAAAGCGGACGACGATGCCGAGATCGAGCAATTGATCGCCGAGCGGACCGCCGCACGCGCCGCGAAGAACTGGGCGGAATCCGACCGTATCCGCGACGAACTGAAAGCGCGCGGAATCGTGGTGGAGGACACACCGCAAGGTGTGAAGTGGCACCGCGCATAACGGGCGACCGATCGGGCATACTGTGGGCAGAGGTGGTATGATGTTCACGAAACCCGAAGCCATTACGATGAAACTCGGCGGTATACAAAACGAAAAAGCGCGGCGCGATGCCGTGCAGGTGTTGCGTCGACAAAAAGGGGTACGGTCGGTCACGGTGGATCAAAACGCGGTCGCGTCGGTGACCTACCGCGCGGGACAGACGACGGTGGATACCTTGACCGATGCCCTGTTTCAAGCAGGATTTCCTGTGATATAAAGGCGCGGATTCAACAAAGGAGAATCGCGATGTTAAAAAGGATACGGGATTTGCGTGAGGATAAGGATCTGACGCAAGCGCAAATGGCGGATTTTCTAAAGATCCATCAAACAACCTATTCCGATTATGAGATCGGGAATTTGAACGTTCTGATCGATGTTTTGATAAAACTTGCGGGGTTTTACCACACGAGTATTGATTTTCTTGTCGGTATCACCGATAATCCGACCCCATACAAATAATCTGGATGAATTGTCAAACTAAGTGCAACACTTTTTAATTGAAGATTCAAACAAATCGA
>CAYSPZ010000077.1:0-7178 GCA_964433065.1 uncultured Eubacteriales bacterium
AACAGGTATAGTTAGGCGTATAGACGACCTTGGTCGTGTGGTTATTCCGAAAGAGATCCGCCGCACGATGCGGATTCGTGATGGTGATCCGCTTGAAATCTTTACCGGTCCGAACGAGGAAGTCGTGTTCAAAAAATACTCGCCGGTGGGGGAGATGTCGTCGTTTGCGGTGCAGTATGCCGACGTGATGGCGCGGGTATGCGGGGTTCCCGTCCTCATCTGTGACCGCGACCACGTGATCGCGGTGGCGGGGGAGTCCAAAAAAGAATTTCTGGAACAACGGTTATCGGCGCAACTCGAACAGGCGATGGAAGACCGCCAGACGGTCATCCTGCGCGTCGGCGATGCCCACCCGTTACTCCCCGTCGACGGCAAAGACCGCGCCGCCGCCGTGATGGCGCCCATTTTAGCGGCGGGCGATATCACCGGTTGCGTCTGTTTTTTAGCAAATGAACGCCGCACCCCGCCTACCGAAAGCGACGTGCGGATGGCACAGGTCGCCGCCGGTTTTCTCGGCAAACAGATGGAAGAATGATAAAAGGGATACCGCGTTGGCGGTATCCCTTGCCTTTTATATCTCTTGTTGTAGATCGCTGTCGGGTCGTTCGCCCACCACCCGCGCGATCAACGTCGCGCGTTCTTCACGGGTGAGTTGTGGGGTGTCGGTATAATATGCCAAATACTCCACGTTTCCGTTGGTCCCGTGAATGGGGGAGACCGACAGATCACGCAGATGCAATCCGTTTTCGGCGGCGGCATCGAACAACGATTCGAGCAACGGCGGCAGATCGGCGGGGTCTTTGAGTACCCCGTTTTTCCCCAGTTGCCGTCGCTCGGCTTCAAACTGCGGCTTGACCAGCGTGATGCACGCACCGTCACTTTTCAGTACGCGACGGATCGCGGGATAGATCTTTTTCAGCGAGATAAACGACACGTCGGCGGTCACCATATCACAGATCGTACCGTCTAAATGTTCAACGGTCAGATGCCGTGCGTTCTGTCGTTCCAACACGCTTACCCGCGCGTCGTTGCGCAATTCCCACGCGAGAATACCGTATGCCACGTCTACCGCGAATACGTGCGCCGCGCCGTGCTGTAACAGACAATCGGTAAACCCGCCGTTACTCGCCCCGATATCGCATACCGTCAGCGCGGTCGGATCGACCGAAAAGACCTTTAACGCTTTTTCTAATTTATACCCCGACCGACTCGCGTACTTGCGCGACTTCTCGGTCAAGGTCAACACCGTGTCCGCAGGAACGGGAGTGCCGGGCTTGTCCGCGGGCAGATGCCCGATCCAGATCCGCCCCGCCATGATCAGTCCCGTTGCCTCTTCGGGCGACAACGAAAACTGTTGTTGTGTCAGTATATCCAGACGAACGGTACTCAAAAAAATCACCTCATACGTCATATTTTACGCAGAAAAAAGAACCTTGTCAACAAAAAAGGATGGACAAGTGCGCAAAAAGAAGGTAAAATAAAAAGATAGGATAGTTTTAACGGAGGTGAGAATGTGGAACGTTGGGATCTGTACGACCGTAACGGTCGTCCGCTCGGCCGCACCATCGTGCGCGGTCAACGTCTGCGCGCGGGTGAACATCATCTGGTCGTCCACGTGTGGATCGTCAATTCGATGAACCGCATTCTCATCCAACGCCGTTCTCCCCGCCTGCGTTTAATGCCCAACATCTGGGCGGCAACAGGCGGTTCGGCGATCGCAGGGGAAGACGCCCTGCAAGCAGTGAAACGCGAACTTCGCGAAGAACTCGGCTTGGATCTTGACCCGAGCGAATTCGAACTGATGGGACGGCTCAACCGCCGCAACTCACTGTGTAACGTGTGGTTCGTGCGCAAAGATGCCGCCGTCCCCGACTTAAAACTGCAAAAAGAAGAGGTCGCGGATGCCCGTTGGGTCACCCTCGACCAACTCAAAACGATGATCGCCGATGGGCGGTTCCACCACTACGGAACACCCTACTTCCAATTTTTGTTCCGTGAACTCGAAAAAAGGATGAACGCCGAATGTTGACCAACCGCTTGGTTCACACTTTTGTAAAAGACTATGAACAGACCGATCGCCCCGACGTCCGCTATGCTTACGGACGGCTGGCGGGAACGACCGGCCTTATCGCCAATATCGTTTTGTTTCTCGGCAAACTGATCGTCGGGTTGATTTCGGGCAGTGTTTCGATCATCGCGGACGCGTTCAACAACCTGTCCGACGCGGGTTCCGCCATCGTCACGTTGGTCGGCTTCCGCCTTTCCGCCGCCCCCGCCGACAAGGAACACCCGTTCGGTCACGGCAGAATGGAATACCTGTCTACCCTTACCGTTGCGGTACTGATCCTGTTGGCGGGTATTGAACTCGCGTCTTCCGCCTTCCAAAAGATACTGAACCCCACACCCACCGCCTTTTCGTGGTGGACGGTGGCGGTACTGGTTTTCGCCATCGCAGTGAAACTGTGGATGTCGCTGTTCTGTCGCCGTATCGGCAAGACCATTCGATCCGAAACGCTGACCGCCACCGCGGCGGACAGCCGCAACGATGTCATCTGCACCGCCGTGGTACTGCTTTCCACGATTTTATCGGCGGTGACCGACGTGGCGATCGACGGTTACGTCGGTGTCGCGGTCGCGGCATTCGTCGTGTGGTCTGGTTTCTCCATCATACGCGATACCATTTCCCCGTTACTCGGCGAACCGCCCGACCCCGAACTGGTCGAAAACATCCGCCGCACCGTACTGGAACAGGAAGGTGTCGTCGGTATTCACGATATGATCGTGCACAACTACGGCGCAGGACGGTGCGTGGTCTCACTGCACGCGGAAGTCCCCGCCCACGAAGACCTGCTCACCAGCCACGAACGCATCGACGCGGTCGAACAACGGCTGGTACAGGAATACAACCTGTTGGCATGTATCCATATGGATCCCGTCGAAATGCAGGACGAACGCGTCGAAACGCTCAAACTGTTGACCGCCACCGTCCTCCAAGACATTGACGACCGCTTATCGATGCACGATTTTCGCGTGGTGTTCGGGGAGCACCGCATCAACGTCATCTTTGACGTGGTGATCCCGTTCGGTTTCGAAAACCCGTCGGCACTGCAAGGCGAGATTGAGCGTCGCTTACAACTCACCGACCCTCGTCTGTGCGCCGTCATCACGACGGAACACAGTTTTGTGTGACCGCTATGAACTATATCGTTTACAACGGATTCTGGAACACCGCGCCGTCCGACCCCGTTTTGCGGCTTTCACAAGCCGCCGCGCGCCGCGGTATGACCTTTACCCCCGTACCCCACACCGCATTTATCGTACAGGTAGCGCCTACCGTACAAGTGTGGGTGAACGGTACCCCCGTCACCGAACGGGATACGGTGGTGTACTGGGACAAGGATACCCGTCTTGCGACCGCGCTCGAAAAGGTCGGCGCGCGGGTCTATAACCGTCCTGCCGCGATTGCCGCGTGTGACGATAAGAGCGAGACCCATCGGATACTCGCGCTCGGCGGCATCCCGATGCCGCGCACTTTGCTGGCACCGATGGCATATACCGACGTCACCGACGCGATCGAACCGTTTTTGTCGGCGGCGGAACAGGCACTCGGTCTGCCGATGGTGGTCAAAGAATGTTACGGGTCGTTCGGCAGACAGGTGTCGCTTATTTCTACCCCCGCCGCGTTACGCAAACGCGTGTACGCGATGGGTAACCGCCCGTTCATTTTACAACAATTTATCGCCGAAAGCGCGGGACGCGATCGGCGACTATACGTGGTGGGCGAACGGGTGATCGCCGCGATCACCCGTCGATCTGCGACCGATTTCCGCGCCAACGTGGAACTCGGCGGCAAAGCGGAACAGTATACCCCCACCGCCGAAGAAGAAACCCTTGCCAAACGGTGTATTGCCCTGCTGGGTCTCGATTTCGGCGCGGTGGATCTGTTAGAGGATGAGGAACATAACCCACTCGTCTGCGAAGTCAATTCCAATGCCTATATGGCGGGATTGTCGGCGGCGACGGGTGTGGATGCGGCAGACGAAATTATGGCATATATAGGAGAAAACGTATGGAAGAATTGAAAGTAGTGTTTGCCAGTAACCTCATTCGTTTGCGTACGCAAGCGGGAATGACCCAACTGCAACTCGCTGAACACCTCAACTATTCGGATAAATCGGTGTCCAAATGGGAACGCGGCGACGCACTCCCCGACCTGATGGTCACCAAATCGATCGCCGACCTGTTCGGTGTCACGGTCGATTTTTTGTTGCAGTCCCACGACCAATGGGAACCCAAACCCGTCGAGAAAAAGGCGGATACCCGCGTTATCACCGCCATCGTTCAGGTGGGGATCTGGACGGTCGCCGCCATCCTGTTCGTCATCTTCTGGTTGCTTGACCAATACCCGTGGATCATTTTCGTCGCGACGACCCCCGTGTCGTTGCTCACGTTGCTCATCTTAAATGCGGTGTTCAAACGCAAACGGTACCAAAAACTGACCGTTTCGCTGTTCGTGGTCAGCGTATTTATGTTGTGCTACTCGTTGTTCTGGCAATACCACCCGTGGCAGATCTTACTGCTGTTGGTACCGTCCCTCATTCTTGTGTGGCTCAGTTTCCACACGGTCAAGGACGTCAAACGAAAATAACCGCCGTTTCGACAAATCCCGCCGCCTCTCTCATTGCGAGAGAGGCGGTTCTCGTTTCCGTAGAGGGATTTTTTGGGTTCGTGGATAGGTTTTTTCGATAAACGGTGGTATCATAAATACATAAACTCATTCACGGAGGCAAGTAATATGGCAGATTACATTCTCAGTTGCGGTTCCACCGCCGACCTTACCAAACAACGTTTTACCGAACGAAACGTTTCCTACCTGTGTTTTCGGTATCGCTTGAACGATGTCGACTACCCCGACGATCTCGGTGAAACGATGCCCTTTTCCGATTTCTATAAGGCGATGGTAGACGGTGCCGATACCGCCACCTCGCAACCCAACATTTCGGAATACCTCGACTATTTTACCCCGTTTTTGGAGCAGGGCAAGGATATCCTGCACGTTGAACTGTCGTCGGGTCTGTCGGGCGCCATCAACTCGGCGCGTAACGCGGCGGCGGTCGCAGCGGAACGGTACCCCGACCGTAAGATCTACATCGTCGACTCGCTCGGCGCATCGTCGGGTTACGGCTTGCTGGTCGAAACGCTCGCGGATATGCGGGACAACGGTGCCACCATCGACGAGGTGCGCGACTTTGCGGAACAAAACAAACTGCGCGTCCATCACTGGTTTTTCACTACCGACCTGACCTTCTTCATCAAAGGCGGTCGCGTCGGTAAAGTGTCGGGTTGGTTCGGTACCCTGCTCAACATCTGTCCGCTCCTCAATATGGACAATTTGGGTCGTCTGCGCCCCCGTCACAAATTACGCGGCAAACAAGCGGTCATTCGCGCCATCGTGGACAAGATGGTGGAAAATGCCGACAACGGCACCAACTACGACGGCAGATGCTACCTGTGCCATTCCGCGTGCGAGGACGACGCGAAACAGGTCATTGCTCTGGTCAAAGAAAAATTCCCGAACCTTAAAGGTAAACCCGAACTGTACGACATCGGCACCACCATCGGCAGTCACACGGGACCCGGTACGGTTGCCCTGTTCTTCTTCGGAAAAGAGCGCATAGAATAAAATGTAACGGTTGGCGTTCGCCAACCGTTTACTTTTTTCAAAAGATATGATACACTCTTCGTATTACTTGCAATAGGGAGATTGAACAAATGAAACAGTATCTGTATCCCACCAATATTCTGTTGCCCAAAGAGGGTTTCGAAAAATGGGCGGTCATTGCCTGTGACCAGTATACTTCCGACAAAGCGTATTGGCAGGACGTGGAACGAACGGTGGGGGACGCCCCGTCGACGCTCCGTATGGTGTTGCCCGAAATTTATCTCGGCGAAACGCAAGCGCGTATCGGTAAGATCAACCAAACGATGAACCGATACCTCGAAAACGGAACGTTTGACGTGTTAGAGGACAGTATGGTCTACATCGAACGGGAGATCACGGGCAACGGCAAACGATGCGGTGTGTTGGGACTTGTTGACCTTGCACAGTACAGTTACGAAGCGGGGTCAAAAGCCCTCATCCGCGCCACCGAAAAAACGGTGATCGAGCGGATACCGCCGCGTGTTAAGATTCGCCGTGACGCACCCCTCGAATTCCCTCACGTGCTGCTCTTTATCAACGACCCCGACGACACGGTCATCGCCGCCGCCAAAGCGGGAAAAACCACCAAGTTGTACGATTTCGATCTGATGAAAAACGGCGGTCATATCGAGGGATATCAACTGCAAGGCGACGTGGTAAACGTCATTAACGAGAAACTCGGCGCGCTGGTGCAGGACGACCTGTTGTTCGCGGTGGGGGACGGCAACCATTCCCTCGCCACCGCCAAAGAATGTTACAACCAAAACCCGAACGAACTCAATCGTTACGCACTGGTCGAGGTGGTGAACATCCACAACGACGACATCGAATTCGAACCCATCTACCGCGTCTTGTTCGGCATTCCCAAAGAAACGATCGTGTCGTATTTGTTAGAGAAAAATGCAGGCGAAACGGGGGAAACGACCCAAACGTTTGAGGTGGTCACCGCCGACGGGTCGGAAGAATTGACACTCAACGCGATCTCCAAACTTCCCGTCGGTACGTTGCAGATCTATCTCGACGAATTTTTGAAAGAAAACCCGCAGGTGGAGATCGACTATATCCACGGCGTTGAAGCCACCCGAACCATTTGCCAAAAAGAAAATGCCGTCGGGTTCCTGTTCGACGGTATGGAACGCGCCGAACTGTTTGACGCGGTGATCGCGGACGGTTCCCTGCCGCGCAAGACCTTCTCGATGGGCGCCGCCGACGATAAACGGTTTTACATCGAAGGCAGAAAAATCAAATAAATGCCATAAAAAAAGCGCCCGTCGAGGCGCACTCCGTAAGGAAGTGCGCCTCAGTTATATTCGCCTGACGGCGAGTGATATTGCTTCGCAGTGATATTATGCTACGCATAGTGATATTGTCCTTCGGACAGTTTTAAGGCGAATATAATATCACGAAAACCGATAGGTTTTCATATCACTTTTGCCTTTGGCAAAAATATCACTGCAAACTTTTAGTTTGCAATATA
>CAYSPZ010000078.1:0-7053 GCA_964433065.1 uncultured Eubacteriales bacterium
CTGCCGATTTTGTATGTAAGGATGCTGTTTTCAAGAGCCTGTCAAAATACTCTGTGTTACAGGCTCGCAACGGAACATCAGATATATGGGGCAAGAGATATTGATTTAAAACAATCTCTCCCAGCATTCGTGTTGCTGAGTCAACTGTTGGTATATGAACCCGATTAAACCAGTAATTCAGATAGTCTGCAAGAAGGATATTTCTATCCGTACAGGGATTCCATTTTCTCTTGTTTTCCTCAAACTCCTTAAACATTCGTTCATAGCTTTCCTCCGCTTCCTTTTGTGTCTTAAAACCGCCCTTTTTGCTGTAACCGATTGAGAAATCTTTGCGTAGAAATTTGGTCCTGTGATACCAGGAACCCTTGTAGTAAAATGCTTTGCTTTTGTTTTTAGC
Organism: uncultured Eubacteriales bacterium; assembly: GCA_964433065.1. Classification (GTDB taxonomy): domain Bacteria; phylum Bacillota; class Clostridia; order Oscillospirales; family Acutalibacteraceae; genus RGIG3009. The sequence goes on from CAYSPZ010000078.1 coordinate 398, forward strand.
CATAAATGTAACTTCCTTTCAAAATGATGGTATTCTAATTTTATCTGCGTTGCACCATTTTGAAAGAATATCGAAAAGGAGGAGTACGGTTATCCGCACTCCTCCTACTCTTATTTCTTACACTTCATCTTCTTCATACTCTCCTTCCAGCCAAATGTGGAAGGCTTTTTTGGGGACTCTGTACTGTCCACAGATCTTATATACCGGAAATGCATTTTTCTTTTCATACACTTCTTTGATAAAGGTATATCCAGTACTCTTTTTCATGCCCAACAATGCACTGATCTCATCTGCGGTATATACAATAGGCTCTAATTTTTCCATAACTTATCTCCTTTCCCATTAATAGAATCCATCTACTGTCGGTATCAACCTTAGTATTTTAGATTGCGAAGGGAGTCTGAAACAGGGCATTTCATTTGGCAAGTAAAAAACAGCACAAAAAATCGCCGGTATCAAAACCGGCGAAAAAACATTTTTAGAGAAACAAAAAATTTGCATACAACTGTGCATACACAACCTCTCCAACTATAGGGTTCTAATGACGAATTTGGCCATTCCTGCCACTTGTCCTTTGTGTCCAAAAACCTAAAAACCGTACTATTTTGTCCAAAAAACGAGGTTTTTTCTGGACGAATTATACCGTTTTGGACACTATTCTTGCAGGACCGATTTTAGGAGACAAAATATTCCACCGCGTTGTCGGGGAAGAATTCTTTGAATTCACTGCACAACTGCGCGGCAAGCGTTTTATTATGAGCGAGAACGAGGGTCGGACGATTCACATTCGCAATCACGTTCGCCATCGTAAAGGTCTTACCCGAACCGGTCACACCGAGCAATGTCTGCTCTTTTTTGCCCGAAAGAATCCCCTCGGTCAACTTCGCGATCGCCTCAGGCTGATCCCCCGTCGGCTTATAATTCGAATGCAAAACAAATTTATCCGCCACCGTTCTCACCCCTTTCCCGCGTTCACGTTATTTCTGTTGACAGTATAGTATAACACAAAAATTTCAATATGTAAAGAACGAGCCGACACGATGTGTGTCGACTCATCTTTTCTCGTTATTTATACACCGTAAAGAATGCAAAATCGTACGCGCGCAGTTCGTCGTCCAGTATCACGCGGTTACCGTCCAGACGACCGTTACAATGATAGAAATCCACCGAACGGTATTCCCCGTCCAGTTCAATCACGGGTTCAAGCACCCCGTCGGGGAAGTTGTTCCATAACCCCACCGCCATCGAGTTCTCGTCCTTTCTGCAAAGGGTATACAACTCGGGATTTTTGCGGCACACGGCGGGAAGCGACTTGCCAAGCCACTTGATCCCCTCAACCAACTGTTGTTGACGGTAATAGTTGCGGAAGATACCCGGCACCCACGGGTTATCGGACACCAGCGTATCAATCATAAACCCATAGATCATAAACTTCTGTCCGTCGGCATTTTCGTAACGGACACATGCGGGATATTTCGGGTTGTTTGCAAGCGCAATACTCGGTGTCACACCGGCAAGCCCCGTCCCCTCGGCAATCACAAACTCACTGTCGAGGATCGCGCCTTCCTTGACGGTCATCTCGTAAAATGCCGCCGTTTTGGGAACGATGGCGAGCGTATAATCCTGCGGCGCATGATAGTATTCCGCGCGCGGCGCGACAGCACGACGGATTTCAGACACACCGATATCGATTCCCCGTTCCATCAACCGTTTCGCGCCGATCGCGTCGGTGATGATACCGTTTTTCATCTGCTCGTCGGTCACGTAACGGGCATTTTCCCCCATCGCCACCGTCGGATATCCCGTATCGGTATAGGTGATCGGAATACAGTTATCGGTCAACAACACCTGCGACGCAAACGGCAGATACCCGATCGCGGGAAACCGCTCGATCGGGCAATCCTCGTCCAACACACGATCGGCAAAGGTGGTATCCTTTTCAAATAAATGTACACCCACCGTCGTCTTACCCGAAAACCGCCGTTCGATCTCGTCGTAATGCGGCTTGTTTTTGCGGTGCCGCGCAACGTATCCCGTTTCGTATTCGGCATTACTGTTGTAGTCGATCATATATTTCAGGGTCAGATCGGTGTTACCGTCGGCGCGCAGAATCATATCGTAATGCTCCAAAAATGCCGACGATACCCAGTGACGCGGACGGGGATAGGTGTCCCCCTCGGTCATTAAATCGATACCGTCACCGCACCATCCCGTCTGTACGCGGATGGCTTCAATGCTCGGCGCTAACGTGAGCGCCTGTTTCCAGTACGGTGCACCCGTCATTCGCACAAACGGACGGGTATCCCCCGCAATGATGCGGGCGAGTTCTGCAACCGATACCCCCTCCACATCGTACGACGACGCGTTGGCACTCAGCCCGATCCGCACCTCGGGATCGATCGCGTGAACCGCTTGTTCAATTTTTTGGACAAACCCGACCAGCGTGTCACGTTGCATTTCCCGCCAAATATCACGGTATCGGTTTTTCCCGCCCGTGAACACCCGTTCGGCAATCTCTTCACGGGTCAGGGTTTCCCCCGCACGACGGCAGAAATCCGCAATATGGTCCTCACACGCACAACCGAGATCCCGCCAGAATTTTCCGCCCATCAGGGTGAAATCGTCTTCAAACATAATCGTTTTGACACCCATCTTCACAATGGCGGTCAAGGTGTTTAAGAAGTCGGCAACAAAGGCTTCGTCGCACGGACAGAACGCACCGGGACAATCCTCTCCCGTGCGCAGATGACGAATGTGCGTGAACGCGTTCCCCGCATCGTTGTCGCCCCAGAATTTCCCGCCGTAACCAATCGTCGGTGCAAGCCACGCACCGACCTGAAACCCGTTTTTGACCAGATGATCGCGCGCGGTTTTGAAATTTTCACATTCCGTTTTCAGCATCGCTTCACTGCGTAACACACGTCCAAAGGTCAACAGTGCCATATCCGCATCGGCGATTTTGAGTTGTTGGACGATCTTGTCCAGTTCGGCTTTGGAATACGCTTTCCCGAAGATCGGTATCCACACAGGGTACATCTGCAACACACCTTTCCTATAGCCGAACCCTCTTCGGCTATAAATCGCCTTCACTCTAACACACCAATATCGTTTTGTAAAGCAAAAAATGAACTTTTTTAAAACTTTGTGAACACCTCTTCAAGCGGTTGACATTAAAAATTTGGAAGTGTATAATTTCTACGTTGTTAATCCTTATATGGAAGGGAACCGATGTATGTATAAACGACTGCTCGCGTGTGTACGCGAATATAAGAGACCGACCATCCTTACCTTAATCTTTATGGCCGGCGAATCACTGATCGAGTGTTGTATCCCGTTTATCACCGCCAACCTCGTCAACCGCATCGAAGCGGGTGCCGAACTCATCGAAGTGATCAAGAGCGGCGGTATGCTGGTACTGATGGCGCTGCTCTCGCTCACCTGCGGCGGGTTGGCGGCGTTCACCTGCGCCCGCGCATCGACCGGCTTTGCCAAGAACGTGCGACACGACGTGTTCCACAATCTGCAGACCTTTTCGTTCAGTAACATCGACAAGTTTTCCACGTCGTCGCTGGTCACCCGTCTGACCACCGATATCAATAACGTGCAGATGGCGTATATGATGGTCATTCGTACCGCCGTCCGCGCACCGATGGTACTGTTGTTCTCGGTCATTATGGCATACATCATGGGCGGCGCACTCGCCACGTCGTTCGTGGTCATCATTCCCTTTCTGGTAACGGGTCTGTTACTCGTCAGCCGTAAAGCGATGCCCGCATTCCGCCGCGTGTTCAAGAAATACGACCGTATGAATGAGTCGATCGAAGAAAACGTGCGCGGTGTCCGCGTAGTCAAAGGCTTTGCCCGCGAACCGTTCGAGAAAGAAAAATTCGGCACCGCGTCACGCAACATCCGTGACGATTTCGTCAAAGCGGAACGCATCGTCGCACTCAACTCACCCTTGATGCAGATCTGCGTCTACTTCAATATGGTGTTCGTGATGCTGGTCGGTTCCCGTCTGGTCATCACGTCAGGCGGTTCGCTCATCGGTGTGGGCGAAATGTCCGCCATGCTCACCTACGGTATGCAGATCCTGATGCAACTGATGATGCTTTCGATGATCTACGTGATGCTCACCATGTCGGCGGAATCGGTCAAACGTATCACCGAAGTGCTCGAAGAACGTCCCGCCCTTCACAGTCCCGAAAATGCCGTCACCAAAGTCGCCGACGGTTCGATCGATTTCGACGGTGTATCCTTCAAATATTCCGAGACCGCCAACCGTTTCGCGTTGTCGGATATCCACCTGCACATTCAATCGGGTATGACGGTCGGTATCCTCGGCGGTACCGGCTCCAGTAAATCCACCTTAGTCCAACTCATTCCCCGCCTGTATGACGTGTCCGAAGGCAGCGTTTCGGTCGGCGGTGTGGACGTGCGTGAGTATGACCTCAACGTACTGCGCGATCAGGTGGCAATGGTCCTGCAAAAGAACGAATTGTTCTCGGGCACCATCAAAGATAACCTGCGTTGGGGTAACCCCGACGCGACCGACGAAGAACTGATTGAAGCGTGTAAACTGGCACAAGCCGACGACTTCGTCCGCTCTTTCCCCGACGGATACGACACCTTCATCGAACAAGGCGGTACCAACGTGTCGGGCGGTCAGAAACAGCGTCTGTGCATCGCCCGCGCGCTGTTGAAGAAACCGAAGATCCTCATCTTAGACGACTCGACCAGCGCGGTCGATACCAAGACCGACGCGCTCATCCGCGACGGGTTCAAACGGTATATCCCCGAAACCACCAAGATCATCATCGCGCAACGCGTCGCGTCGGTGATGGAAGCGGACCTCATTCTGGTAATGGAAAACGGTACCATTGCCGCGGCGGGAACCCACAACCAACTGCTCACGTCGTGTGACATTTACAAAGAGATCTATCTGCAACAAACGAACGGAGGTGACGGCAATGAGTAAACCGATGGGCCGTCAACTCAACGACGGCAGAAAACTGGATTTCCGCGCACTCGGCAGAGTGGTGGTCTTCCTCGTTCGGTCGTACCCCGTTTTACTCCCCATCGCCATGGTGTGCCTGTTGTTCTCGGCACTGGTCTCCGCCGTCCCCGCCATCTTCAATCAAAAAGTATTGGCGGTGGTCACCAAACACTTAGAATCAGGTTCACTCGATTGGACGGTCGCACGCGAAGAGATCTTACCGCTCGTCGCCGTACTCATCGGTCTGTATCTGCTCTCCATCACCTTTATGACCATACAGACACAGTTGATGGCGTATATCACCCAAGGATTTCTGGATAAACTGCGCCGCCGTATGTTTGACGGTATGCAGTCGTTGCCCGTTCGGTATTTCGATACCCACAAACACGGCGACATTATGAGCCACTACACCAACGACATTGACACGTTGCGTCAGTTGGTCTCTCAGTCACTCCCCAACCTGTTACAAGCCATCGTCATCGTGATCACCGTATTCTGCATTATGCTGTATTACAGCGTGTGGATGGCGATCGTCGTGGTCTGCGGTGTGTCCTTCATTATGTTCCTGTCGGGCAAATTCGGCGGCGGATCGGCAAAATTCTTCATCCGCCAACAACAGACCGTCGGTAAAATGGAAGGTTTCGTGCAGGAAATGATGAACGGTCAGAAAGTCGTCAAAGTGTTCTGCCGCGAACAACCTGTCAAAGACGAGTTTGATGAGATCAACAACGCCTTGTGCGAAGACAGTTTTCGCGCCCACGCGTATGCCAACGCGCTCGGTCCCATCACTATGAACATCGGTAATATTTTGTACGTGCTGTGCGCGGTCGCAGGCGGCGCGTTCATCATCACCGGCGCCCCCAACCTCAGCATCTCCGGTCTCGCATTTTCCATTGATATCATCATCCCCTTCCTCAATATGACCAAACAGTTTACCGGCAACGTCAATCAGGTGTCCCAGCAGATCAACTCAATCGCGATGGCACTTGCGGGCGCGACCCGCATCTTCGGTCTGATGGACGAACAACCCGAAACCGACGACGGTTACGTCACCTTGGTCAACGCGGTCATCGACGGGGATACCGTCACCGAAACCGACCGCCATACCGGTCAATGGGCATGGAAACACCCGCACGGTGACGGCACCGTCACCTATACCCCCGTACGCGGTGACGTTCGTCTGGCGGACGTCGACTTCGGTTATACCGAAGAAAAGACCGTCCTGCACGACATCACCCTGTATGCCGAACCCGGTCAGAAGGTCGCGTTCGTCGGTGCAACGGGCGCGGGGAAAACCACCATTACCAACCTCATCAACCGGTTCTACGACATCGCCGACGGTAAGATCCGCTACGACGGCATCAACATCAACAAGATCAAAAAAGCCGACCTGCGCCGTTCTCTGGGCATTGTTTTGCAGGACACCAACCTGTTTACCGGCACGGTGATGGACAACATCCGTTACGGCAACTTAGAGGCCACCGACGAAGAATGCATCCACGCGGCGAAGCTTGCCAACGCCCACGATTTCATCACCCGTCTGCCTGAGGGCTACGACACCATGCTGACCGGCAACGGTTCCAACCTGTCCCAGGGACAGCGGCAGCTGATCGCCATTGCCCGGGCGGCGGTGGCAGATCCTCCGGTAATGATCCTGGACGAG
>CAYSPZ010000079.1:0-7024 GCA_964433065.1 uncultured Eubacteriales bacterium
CTGTTTACCGGCACGGTGATGGATAACATTCGTTACGGTAATCTGGACGCGACCGACGAAGACTGTAAAAATGCCGCCAAACTCGCGGGCGCAGACGATTTCATTTCCCGTCTGCCCGACGGTTACGACACCTTACTTCAAAACAACGGCGCCAACCTGTCACAGGGACAACGTCAGTTGATCGCCATCGCCCGCGCCGCCGTCGCCGACCCGCCTGTGATGATCTTAGACGAAGCCACCTCTTCCATCGATACCCGTACCGAAGCCATCGTGCAACGCGGTATGGACAAATTGATGGAAGGACGTACCGTGTTCGTCATCGCCCACCGCCTGTCCACCGTTATGAACTCGGACGTCATTATGGTACTGGACAAAGGCCGCATCATCGAACGCGGCAACCACGAAACCTTGCTCGCACAAAAAGGTACGTACTATCAATTGTATACGGGCGCATTCGAACTCGAATAATCAACACCATTTTTCTCCGCGATGCCGTTTTCGGCATCGCGGATTTTTTATTTTTTCACCGACAAAATTCCCCTTGAACACCCGTACTCTGTTACCTATAATACAAGAAAAAAGGAGGATGAATTATGGGTTTTTACGAAGCATTTGATGCCATCAAAGCCGCACTGAAAAATGCCAAAGGGACCGCCGTCGACGGACATCTGGCACTCGAACTGGTGTTCACCGACGAGGAGAACGCGGGTATCGCCTATCTGGAGGTCGACGACCACACGGTACGGGTGGAACCGTACGACTATATGGATCACGATGCCCGACTGATCGGTCGCAGCAGCGATCTGACGGCACTGTTCTCAGGAAAACTCGCGTGGGATACCGCCCTTGCGGAAGAAAAACTGTTCATCGAAGGCGACGTAGCACAAGCCGAAAAAGCGAAATCTCTCATCCGTAAACCCGCAGGCAGAAAACCGAAAAGCCAAACCGCCAAAACACCCCCCGCCGACCAACCGCCGAAACCCACAAAAAAAGCATAAGACAACAAACGAGCCGACCGCTTTCGCGTTCGGCTCGTTTAACTTTTAACAAATCGTCCCGTCTTCATAGATAAACAACACGTCCGTGTCGGAAAACTGCGCGATCAACTCCCGCGCTTTTTGTTCACCGAGCACGAAACACGCGGTAGACAGCGCGTCCGCCGTCGCGGAACTTTCAGCAATCACCGTCACCGACGCCAACCCGTTTTGAACGGGCATTCCCGTTTTCGGGTCCAGCAGATGATGATACCGCACCCCGTCAACCGTAAATCCGCGTTCGTACGTCCCCGACGTCACCACCGACCGATCGCGCACCTCCAGCACTTTGGCAAGTGCCGTCGTATCCGCAGGATCCTTGATCCCGATGCGAAAATCCGCACCCTCCTTGTCACCGAGCACCACAATGTTCCCGCCGAGATCAATGAGCGCCGACGCGATACCCTGTTGCACCAGTATTTCCCGCAACCGATCCGCGATATACCCTTTCGCCACACCGCCCAGATCGATCGCGCCGCCCGATAAGGTCACCTGTTGCCCCTCAACGGACAGTTGCCGATAGTCCACCTGTGCCGTTGCCTGCGCGATCGCCTGTTCGCTCGGCACGGTCGGTTGCTCAGCGGTAAAATCCCATAACACCGAAAGCGGACGCACCGTAATATCAAACGCGCCGCCGCTCTGCGCGGCGATCTGTTGACTTAACTGTAACACCTGCGCCGTTTCGGGCGACACGGTCACCGTCTGCCCCGCCGCTCGATTGATGCGGTCAACGTCACTGCCCGCAACGGTGGCACTCAACAACGATTCCAGTCGTGTCAGTTCCGCAAAACACGCGTCAAGTGCCGTTTGTGCGTCAGCGGCGGTCGCGTCGTATACCGTCACGCGCACCACCGTGTCCAACGCAAAGTCGGTGCGCACCGTCTGCGTCGGTTGCACACCACAACCCGTGAACAATATAACGACCGCCATCGCGATCCATACCAGCCGTCGCATCGGCACCCACCTTTCCGTTTTTCATATAGTATACCACCATTTCGGGGAAATTGTAAAGTGTCACAAGTTTGTAATAAAGGTTGACCCCTTTTTTCGGGAAATGCTATACTGCTACCGATAGTGTGACAGGATTCGAACCCTGTCATGCCTTACAAAAGATAAATTCCCGTTCGCCGTTGCCTTGTCGCTTGCAATCCGTTAGGATAGCGGCGCTTCGCGGCTTAGGCGAAACAAAAATTTCTCTTTTTGTAAGGGCAAAGCGTTTCTGCCGCCGAATTTTTCGTGCGGAGAAGCGCGAGTTTGCCGCAAGGCTGTCGCCTTGCAAAAACGAGCACAAAGCCGCACGGATAAAGGCGGCGTGCGAAACCACGACAGGGTTCGAATCCTGTCACACTAAAGGGGGAATGTCCGTGAACGGTGTCCGTTTGTTATATCGCGAAAGCAAAGCCGCCGTCTGGGCGTTCTCTTTTTTATGCGCGATTCCGCTGTTTCCCGAATATTTCGCGCCCGTTTTCGCGATCCTCTCGCTCGTGTTTGCGGTGTTCGATGCCCGCGACCGCGGCAAGACGGTGCAGATCGGTGATGTGGGCAAGATCCTGTTGTTATATATCACGTATCTCGCGGTAACCGTGCTGTTCTCGTCGCACAAACTCAATTCCCTCGCCACCGTCGGTATGTGGGCGGTGATGTTTTGCGGCTACCTCACCGTCAGTACGGTAGCGGTCAGTCGCCGCCGCATCCGCATCTTCCTGCTCCTGTTTTCGATCGCGGCGGGAGCGGTCGGCGGCATTGCCTGTTTGCAGTATCTGTTACGCGACATTTGCCGCCTTAACCTGCCCAATCAGATTTGGCTGCCCATCGATACGTGGTTCTATCGCCTGTTCCCGATGGACGTCGATATCCTGATCGCCCCCCATCGCGCCGCCGCCACCTTTAATAACCCCAACGTGATGTCGGAATTTTTAATTATGGCGATCCCGTTTGCCACCCTGTGTGGGTTTGACGGAAGCCGTACCCGCACCAAACTGACCGCGCGGTTCGGTCTGTTACTCGCCATCATCGGCGTGGCAGTCTCCTTTTCACGCGGCGCGTACCTCGCGGCATTGTCGATGATTCTGTTGATCCTTGTCACCAACCTTCGACGTATCACCCCGCTCATTCTGTCCTTGATCGCCGCCGTTTCACTCATTCCCGAAGCGGTCATCTTACGGTTTTTATCCATTTCGGACACGGCGGAATATTCGGTCGCGCATCGGTTCGAAACGTGGGATCTCGCCATTCGCGCCGTGTTAGATTCCCCCCTCACGGGTCTCGGTTGCGGTGTCCTGCCTTTCTGTGAATATGCCAAATCTTTCGGTGTCAACGTCCCACACGCTCACAACCTCGTCTTACAAGTGTTGGCGGAAGGTGGTTTCATCGCCCTGTTCATCCTCGCGTGGGCGGCGATCAAACTGTTACAGAACAGCATGGATCTCCTTGCCCACTCCCCCAAAACACACCTGTGCGGTGTGTGTATATTGGCATTCGGTATCGCATTCGTGGTGTGCGGAATGGTGGATTACCCGTTCCTCTGCCCGAAACTGGTCGGCACCTTCCTCACCGTCATCGGCTTTGCCGACGCAGCCGCATCCCAGCACCTCAAAAAACCGTCGACCCCGCTCTCTAAACTTTTCAGATACAACAAATAAACCTCTGTTTCTCACGAAACAGAGGTTTTCTTTCGCCCGCGTATAATTACAGATCCAATTTCAGATCGTTTTCCTTGATCCATCCCCACCGACGAAGCGGTAAACTGATAAGCCAGGTAAGAACGGCAGGAAGAACAAAACAAATAAGTACCAATCCGATCCAATCGATTGCCGACGGCGTACCCTGCGCCATCCAACCGGTAATTACACCAATGGGACCGACCAGACCGCAGGTTCCCATCCCCGACGACACGGCGGCACCGTTCATCTCCAAGCCGAACAAACAGGTAGCAATCGGTCCGGTGATGGCGGATGCAAGCGTGGGCGGGATCCAGATACGGGGGTTGCGCACAATGTTACCCATCTGCAACATACTGGTACCAAGCCCCTGCGCCACCAGACCGCCCATACGGTTTTCGCGGTAACTCATCACCGCAAACCCGATCATCTGCGCGCAACAACCGGCAACCGCCGCGCCACCCGCCAGACCGGTAAGACCAAATGCGGCACAGATCGCCGCCGAACTGATGGGCAACGTCAATGCCACACCGATAACGACCGATACCAGGATCCCCATTACAAAGGGATGTTGTTCGGTCGCCCACATAATAAAGGTACCGACCGCGTTTGCTGCCGCACCGATCGGTGCGGAGATCAATGCCGAGATCCCGACACCGCTGAGAATGGTCACCAGCGGTGTCACCAGAATGTCGACCGGTGTTTCTTTACTGACCGCTTTGCCGAGTTCTGCGGCAAGGATCGCCACAAAGAATACCGCCAACGGTCCGCCGGCACCACCCATCGCGTTGACCGCAAAACCGACCGGAATTAACGAGAACAATACAAGCGGCGGTGCGTTCAACGCGCGACCGATGGCGACCGCCATACCGGGTCCCACCATCGCCGAGCAGAGATCACCGATGGTAAATTGTACCATCACACCCGCACCGTGACCGAGTTTTATCGTAAAGAGATATCGTAAAAATTCCACACCGCAGTAAGTACCCAACGTGTTTAAGATGGTACCGACGAGCAATGTGCAGAATAACCCCTGCGCCATCGCGCCCATCGCATCAATACCGTACCGCTTAGCGGAAAAGACGATGTCTTTCCGTTTTAAAAATGCCCGTACCTTTTCCAACGTCCTCTCTCCTTTGATTTGCGTTTTTTACATTCTATACCAAACCACAGCATTGTGCAAGTGCTTTCTGCTCGGCTCGGTTATTTTTTCGACAGGATTTGACTTTTTTATGTAAAATCGGTATACTGAGAACATCGTACTTATCGCTAAGGAGATCTTATGAAAAAACGAATTGTTGCTATCATTCTCGCACTTATATTGCTTTTTTCCGTTTCGGTCAACGCCTACGACATCGAGGGGTATGACCTGACTTGTGATGCCGCTATGCTCGTCAATCTGGACACCGACGAGGTGTTGTATGCCAAAAACGATACCGAGATCCTGTATCCCGCGTCGATCACCAAACTGATGACCGCGCTGGTAATGCTCGAACATATTACCGATCTTGAAAATACCGAACTCGTGTATACAAAAGAAGCCGCCGCCCGCCTTGCGGGGACGGGCTCTGCGGCATACGGTCTGCGGATCGGCGAAACACTGAGTGCCAAAGACGCATTAGCGTCGTTGTTGGTTTCGTCACACGGCGATGCCGCGTATGCGATCGCCGAGCACGTCGGCGGTACCATCGACCGTTTCATCGAAATGATGAACGAGAAAGCCGTCGAAATGGGTCTTGCCAATACGCGGTATACCAACCCCGTCGGGTTACACGACGATAACCATTACACCACCGCACGAGAGATCGTAAAACTCGCCAAATGCGCGTTTGAAAACGACACGATCCGCCATTTCGCGTCCCTGCCCTCCTACACGATGAGCGCGACCAACTACCAGGAGGCAAGAACTATCTATAACTCGAATCCGATGTTGAATCCGCAATCCGACTCCTACTACCCGTACACCGTTTGCAGTAAAACAGGATTTACGTCACAGGCGGGCAGGTGCTTGGTCAGTATCGCCGAACACGGCGACTACCGCTATATGGCACTTGTACTAAACTCCAAAAAGGTGAACGGTGTCCGTAGACACGTCACCGATTCGACCAACCTGTACCGTTGGGCATTCGAGTCGTTCGCCTACGCGACGGTGGTCGACGGCGCAACCCCGATCACACAAATATCGGTAAACCTCTCAAAGGATGCAGACACCGTTTCGCTGGTACCCGACACAGAGTTTAAAGCACTTCTTCCCGTCGACGCGGACCTGTCCGCCGTCAGCGTCGTACCGCACCCGAACGCGGAAACGGTCGATGCCCCGATCACCAAAGGCGACCTGCTCGGCACCGCCGACGTCGTGTACGAAAACCGCGTGATCGGTACGGTAAACTTGGTCGCCGCATCCGACGTCGCCGTCAATGAATGGCTGCAGTTCTGGAAAAATACCCCCGTAATGGCGGGGCAGGTATTCACGTCACCGTGGATGATTCCCGTGTACGTCATACTCGCACTCGTGCTGATATTCGCACTGATGATGGTGTACACCACCGTCAAAAAGAACAAACGCCGTCGCGATCGCCGTACGCGTTCAGAATAATCCGTATCGGTTGAGGTCGATGTGACCGTCTGCCTCAAAGACGATCCCCTCGGCTTCCAACAACTCGCGTTGTACGCCCTCACCGCCGAACGCGAACGCGGATGCCACCCGCCCCTCGCGGTTGACCACCCGATGGCACGGGATCACACCGGGCATCGGGTTGTTGTGCAAAGCGTAGCCAACCACCCTTGCCCATCGAGGATTTCCCGCAAGCATCGCCACCTGTCCGTAGGTCGCGACTCTCCCTTTCGGAATGGTCCGCACCACGTCATAGATCCGTTCAAAAACCGACATCCGCCTCACCCTTTCCAAAAGTAGTATACACCGATCCGCCGCAAAATACAAATTTTCAAAAACCCCTTGAACCCTCCCCCATTTTGTCGTATACTATAAAGCGATCATTCGAGCCTCAAAACACGTGGATTTTGAGGACCACCACAGTTTGTCCCACTTCCACGCAAAAACTGAAAAAATCGAATATATATCCGGGTGTGGCGCAGCTGGGAGCGCGGGTGGTTTGGGAGCGTGCCTAGCACGAAATGCCGCAAAAATGAGAAAGTCTCGAAAAGCCTTTAACAGTGCGGACTTTCGGCACTTAATAAAAACGCAAAACCGCGTGGAATTTGCGTTTGACCACAGTTTGTCCCACTTCCACGCAAAAAGAAGAAAAATTGAATAGATATCCGGGTGTGGCGCAGCTGGGAGCGCGGGTGGTTTGGGACTGTGAGATAGGT
>CAYSPZ010000080.1:0-6675 GCA_964433065.1 uncultured Eubacteriales bacterium
AGATCACCACCGGTCTTAACAAGTCGGACCTGATCATCGTCGGTGCGCGTCCCGGTATGGGTAAAACCAGTTTTGCACTCAATATCGCGCGAAACGTGGCGGTACAAGAGGGGCGAAAAGTTGCCGTTTTCAACTTGGAAATGTCCCGCGAACAGATGGTCAACCGCTTTTTATCCGCCGAAGCACGTGTATCTTCAAAGAAACTGCGCGTCGGTAACTTGACCCCCGATGAATGGAGTCGTATGGCATATGCGTCCAGTACGCTATGCAAAGCGCCCATCTATCTGGACGAAACACCCAGTATTACCGTTCCGGAAATGAAAGCGCGGTTACGACGGTTAAAAGACGTTGATTTCGTCGTAATCGACTATTTACAGTTGATGCATTCTGCGAAAAAGACGGATAACCGTGTTCAGGAAGTTTCGGAGATCACGCGAAGCCTTAAAATTATGGCAAAGGAACTGAACGTTCCGGTCATGGTGTGCGCACAGTTGGCGCGTACCACCGAAAAACAGTCCAATCACCGTCCGGGCTTGTCCGATCTTCGTGAATCGGGTTCGATCGAACAGGATGCCGACCAGGTGTTGTTCCTGTATCGCGACGAATACTATCAAAATGAGAAGGACGATCCGTCCAAGGTGGAAGTCGGTACTTCCGAAGTGATCGTTGCGAAAAACCGTCACGGCGAACTCGGGACCGTAAAACTGGCATTCCAAGGCGAATTCACGCAGTTTTCTTCGTTGGAACTGCATCACAACGAAGGTTGATGGTATGACGGTTGTGGAAAAAGTACGCGCGGCATTGACTGATAAAAAGATGGTCGCGACGGGAGACACGATTGTTGTCGGTCTCTCGGGAGGCGCGGATTCGGTTACGTTGTTACATTGCCTTTGTTCGTTGAAAGAGGAGTTTGGTTACGACCTTTGCGCCGTACACGTACATCACGGGTTGCGCGGTGACGAAGCGGATCGTGATCGTGATTTTACCGAATGGTTATGTAACGAATGGAGCGTGCCGTTTGCTTGTTATACATACGATGTTCAGGCAAAAGCACAGGAACACGGCAAAGGAATCGAAGAGATGGGAAGAGAACTTCGTTACCAAGCGTTTAACGAGGTTGCTTCCCGTTTTCCCTGTGCTCGTATCGCGACGGCACACAACGCGGATGATCACATCGAAACGGTACTGCTGCACCTGTGCCGCGGTTGCGGATTGCACGGGTTGACGGGGATCCCCGACGTGCGGGACAACATCATTCGTCCGCTCAGCGGTTGTACGCGAAACGAGATCGAAGCGTATTGTCAACTGAACGGTTTGTCGTATGTGACCGATTCAACCAACGCGGATGACCGATACACCCGTAACCGCATTCGTCATCAGTTGATCCCGTTGTTGTCCGAGATCCATCCCAATGCACAACAATCGGTGTTGCGTTTAGCGGCACAGGCGAGTCAAACAGAAGACTATTTACAGGCGCAAGTATCTCCCGTTTTTCAACAAATGACGACAAACGATCCCGATCGGTTTCACCGTGCACCGCTTTTAAAAGCAGATCCGTTTTTACAGAAATTTTTGTTAAGGGAATGGATGCGCACGAAGAATATCGCCATTAGCGAAAGTCACGTTCTTTCGATGCAGAAAGCCGTACAAGAAGGCGGCACGGTGATTTTGCCGAATGCCGTTACGTTTGAAGTTTCGCGGTCATTTATCACCTTGACGGAAAGATCAACACCGTCGATCCCGTATGACATCGAGGTGCTGACACGCCAAGAATATGAACAAAAACTAAATATTTCAAAAGAACTATTTAAAAACTGTTGCGACTATGATATGATATGTGGCGATGTGCGGATACGTTATCGGTTAGAGGGCGATGCGTATCGTCCCGCAGGTCGCAAATGTCAAAAAACGTTACGAAAATTGTTTAACGAAAATGAAGTACCGAAACCGTTGCGGTCGACTGTCCCGTTGGTATGTGACGATCAAGGAATCGTTATTGTCGGCGGATTCGGTTGTGATGAGCGCGTAGCCGTCACGCCGAGTACGACACGTATTCTGGTTTTGAAAAAAACGGAGGAGTAAAATATGGCAACCATTTTTGACGACATCGGGGAAATCTTATTTACTAAGGAAGATATTGCGGCAATCGTGAAACGAATGGGAAAACAGATCAGCGAAGATTACCGCGATAAGAATCTGTTGTTAGTCAGTGTTTTGAAAGGATCGTTACCGTTTATGGCGGATCTTATGCGCGAGATCACCATCCCGTGCGCCATTGACTTTTTGTCGGTTTCCAGTTACGGTAGCGGCACTTCGACGTCGGGTGAGGTACGCGTTTTAAAGGATCTGGATGCTTCTTTGGAAGGGAAAGACCTGTTGATCGTAGAAGATATCTTAGACTCCGGTGTTACCCTTTCGTTTTTGTTAAAAACATTATCCGCAAGAAATCCCGCCAGTATTCGGTTGTGTACCTTTTTGGATAAACCCGAACGCCGTCGCGTGGATATTCACGCAGATTACGTCGGCGCGGCAGTACCGGACAAGTTCATTGTCGGGTATGGGCTGGATTATGCGGAAAAATACCGCAACGTTCCGTACGTCGGCGTGTTAAAACCCGAAATTTATATGTCCTGAAATAAGGAGTGAATCACTGTTGGAAATCAATCAAAACGATAACAACCATAACAGACTGTTCCGTGTGTTAGGGTTGGCGATCGGTGTTCCGCTTATTGCCATCTTGATCGTTTGGATGTTCTTTACCGGCAACCAAACGCAGAAAGATCTGGTCTATTCCGACTATGTCAATATGTTCAAGCAAGAACAGGTTGAAAAGTTGGAAATGGATCTTCGCAGCGGTTCGATGATCATTACGCTCAAACCGGAATTCCGTACCGATGCGAACAAAGACGGCAAGATCGACGAAAAGGATACGTTAAAATATTCCGCTCCCGATGTGGGATTGTTTATCGAGGATATTCGTCCGTATTATCCCGGGAAGATCGATTTTGTCAAAAGCACCAGTATCCCGTGGTTCAGTCTGTTATCGTCGATTCTGCTCGGCGGTATGTTTGTGTGGATGATCGTTTCGATGCGCCGCTCTTTCGCCAATATGGACGGCGGTAAGATGATGGGCTTCGGTAAAGCACACGTTAAACAAACGGCGGACGAAAAACGCAAGACCACCTTTGCGGATGTTGCGGGTGCGGACGAAGAAAAAGAGGAATTACAAGAGATCGTCGAATTTTTGCGTTCCCCGAAAAAGTATAAAGAATTGGGCGCACGTGTCCCGAAAGGTGTGTTACTGGTCGGCCCTCCAGGCACCGGTAAGACCTTGTTAGCAAGAGCGGTTGCGGGTGAAGCCGGTGTGCAGTTCTTCTCGATCTCCGGTTCGGATTTCGTGGAAATGTACGTCGGTGTCGGTGCATCCCGTGTGCGTGACCTGTTTGAACAGGCAAAGAAAAACGCTCCGTGTATCATTTTTATTGACGAGATCGATGCGGTCGGTCGCCAACGCGGCGCAGGTCTCGGCGGCGGACACGACGAACGTGAACAAACGCTTAACCAATTGCTCGTTGAAATGGACGGGTTCGGTGCCAATGAAGGTGTCATTATGATGGCGGCAACCAACCGCCCCGATATTCTGGATCCTGCGTTGATGCGTCCCGGTCGTTTTGACCGACGTGTTGTGGTCAATTACCCCGACGTAAAGGGGAGAGAGGCGATTTTGCGCGTACACGCCAAAGGAAAACCGTTAGGTCCCGACGTGGATCTGTCGGTGATCGCGCGATCGACGGTCGGATTTACAGGTGCCGATCTGGAAAACCTGTTAAATGAAGCGGCATTGTTGGCGGCGCGGCGGTCGTATCATTCCATCACAATGGAAGAAATCGAAGAAGCAACCTTAAAAGTCGTAATGGGAACCGAAAAACGCAGTCACGTTGTCAGCGAAAAGGATAAACGCATTACCGCGTTCCACGAAGCGGGTCACGCGATCGTTTCGTATTTCTGCCCGACGCAAGACCCCGTACACCAGATTTCGGTCATTCCGCGCGGTATGGCGGCAGGGTTTACGATGAACCTACCCGAAAACGATCATCAACACCTGACCAAAAAGCGGATGCACGAAGATATCGCCGTGTTGCTCGGCGGTCGCGTCGCTGAGGAAATCGTGTTTGACGACGTTTCCACCGGTGCGTCCAACGATCTGGAACGTTCCACCGAAACCGCACGGAAAATGGTAACGAAATACGGTATGAGCAGTACGCTCGGTCCGGTTGTGTTCGGTGCATCCGACTCCAACGAAGTGTTTTTGGGCCGTGATTTCGGGCATACCCGCAACTATTCCGAAGAAGTCGCCGCTCAGATCGATGCGGAAATCAAGGGCATCATCACCGACGCATACAGTAAAACGCGGAATATCCTGAACGATCACCGCGACAAACTGGATTTTGTTGCCGAATACCTGATTGCTAACGAAAAGATGGACGGTGTCCAGTTTAAAGCGGCAATGGAAGGAAAAGAAATTCCCGAATATTCCGGCAGTAACCTGTTTGTTCCCGCCAAGGCGGAAGAATAATATAAAACGCTTTCCTGAGAGGAATCTCAAGAAAGCGTTTTTTGTTATGTATTATTCGGTATCGTTGTCATCGTGCACTGCCACGGCGTGAATGGTAACGATACGGGAACCGCTGTTGTTTTCGGTCGTATCAAAGGTCATTTGACCACCGCATACCGAACAGGTGGGACGGATCGCTTCATCGGATGCACGAACCTGCAACGGTAGGTTACGTTGACTGGCGATACAGGCGCGTTGGTGACCGGATAACACTTCGCCGTGATCGCATTCGCACAACGCTACCGTGATGGGACGCATCTGTTCTTTTTTGGAACACATCGCCTTGTACATTTTGGGACAATATAAAAGGTCGTTAGTCGCGATCTTCTGAGCGCCGTTTGCGGAGAAATCGGTAACAACGTTCAAGGAACATTTTCCGGTTTTCAAAAAATAGCAATTGCTTTTACTCAGTTTGATCGTCACGTCGATTTTTGCCTTTGAAGTACTCATTGGAATCACCTCTGTTTGTTATTGTATCATATAATATCCGATTTTGAAATAGTTAATTTTAATTTTTTCCGACTTTACTATTTTTGTTCATAAGCGGCGGATTTTTCAATTGATAAAGTCTTCGTTTGGTGGAACAGTAATAGAGCAAACGCAGATACGAGGATTCTATGAGTAAAACAAGTAAACAAATCTTTTTGTTGTTAACCTTAGCCGTCGTTTTCGTTCAAAGCGCCGTCAGTTATTGGTATGTGAAACTTCCGGACACATACAAAGTGGAAAGAGGAGAAACGCTTAAAATTACCGATCGCATTCAAACGACTGTCGCCGGTAACGGTTCAAGCGTTCAAAGTGTAAACAACACTGCTGACAACACCTATCGTTCGGTATTGAAATGGTGCGGCATTTTCCCCATAAAAACCGTATCGGTTGAGGTGGTGGACTCGTCGGTGGTGACGGTGGGCGGAACACCGTTTGGCATCAAGTTATATACCGATGGCGTACTGATCGTTTCGTTTTCCGACGTTGATACCGCAAAAGGGAAGTGTTGCCCCGCACAAAAATGCGGGTTAAAGGTGGGGGACGTGATCGTATCCATCAACGGTAAAGAGGTATTTACCAATCAAGAGGTTGCCGATCTGGTGGAAAATTGCGGCGGAAAAGAACTCAATTTGACCATTCGCCGCGATAACGTGTTATCGGTAGTGAAACTCAAACCCGAAAAATCTTATAGCGAAAATCGGTATAAGATCGGTATGTGGGTGCGCGACAGTTCCGCAGGAGTGGGGACTTTGACCTTTTACGACCCCAAATCGGGCGTTTTGGCAGGTTTGGGACATCCGATATGCGATGTCGATACAGGCGAAATTATGCCCATTTCTACGGGCGAATTGGTAAACGCCAGAATCTACGACGTCAAAAAGAGTGTGGCGGGAACCCCCGGTGAACTACACGGCGGTTTTGAAAGCGGCACACTGGGAAAATTGGTCAGTAACAATCTCGCCGGTGTGTACGCACAAGCCACAACCCCGTTGTTGGGAGATACGGTTGAAGTCGCGTTAAAGCAGGAAGTTAAAGAGGGGAAAGCGGAGATCTATACAACCATAAACGGAATCAAACCCGAACGATATACGATAGAGATCAAACAGATCAATTACAAAAATGCGTCCATTACGCGCAATATGGTGATCGAGATCACCGACGAGCGGTTGTTATCCAAAACGGGTGGGATCGTTCAAGGAATGAGCGGTTCGCCAATTATCCAAAACGGCAAACTTGTCGGAGCGGTCACGCACGTCCTTGTCAACGACCCGACCAAAGGCTACGCCATCTTTGCGGAGAATATGTTGGAGACTGCACAGAGTGTGGAAGAAGAACAATTAAGGCAAGCGTCTTAAATTTAAAATCATCCCGATAATTGTCGGGATGATTTTTGTTGCATTTTATACAATTATATGCTACACTGATATTGCCAAACTAACTGAATATGTGTGAAATTGGGTGTATTTTTCTTTTTATAGGGATAACTACGCTTATTTCTCGCAACCTATAATTGCTATGGATTTGATAAAAATGCAAATTCCGGCGATTGTAGGTTGTGTGCGTATGCACCC
>CAYSPZ010000081.1:0-6360 GCA_964433065.1 uncultured Eubacteriales bacterium
GGTGCATACCGTGTGGATATCAACGGTCAGTCCATCACCTTCCTGGACACCCCCGGTCACGCGGCGTTTACGTCGATGCGTGCCCGCGGTGCGCAGGTGACCGATATTGCCATTCTGGTGGTGGCGGCGGATGACGGTATCATGCCGCAGACGATCGAAGCCATCAACCACGCGAAAGCGGCGAACGTATCCATCATCGTTGCCATCAACAAGATGGATAAACCCACCGCCAATCCCGATCGCATTATGCAACAGTTGACCGAATACGGTCTGGTACCCGAAGAATGGGGCGGTGACGTGATCTGTGTGCCCGTTTCGGCGCTCACGGGTAACGGTATCGACAACCTGCTCGAATCGGTGTTGCTGGTAGCGGAGATGCAGGAACTCAAAGCCAATCCCGATCGTGCCGCGAAAGGAACGGTCATTGAAGCGCGTCTGGACAAAGGGCGCGGTCCGATCGCGACGTTGCTGGTACAAAACGGTACGTTGCGTGCAGGTGACGTGTTGGTCGCGGGTACGGCGGTCGGTCGTGTCCGCGCGATGGTGGACGATCGCGGTCGCAAGGTGAACGAGGCGGGACCGTCGGTACCCGTGGAGATCATGGGTCTGTCCGAAGTACCGACCGCAGGCGATATCTTCAACGCGGTATCGGATGAACGGTTGGCGCGTGAACTGGTGGAACAACGTAAACAAGAAGCGAAAGAAGAAGTGTTCAAGCAATACCAGAAGGTGACGCTCGACAACCTGTTCGATCAGATGCAGGAACACGATATGAAGGAACTGAACGTCATCGTCAAGGCGGACGTACAGGGTTCGGTGGAAGCACTCAAACAGTCGCTTGAAAAACTCTCCAACGACGAAGTGCGCGTACGCGTCATCCACGGTGCGGTCGGTGCGGTAAGCGAGAGCGACGTGATGTTGGCACAAGCGTCCAAAGCCATCATTGTCGGCTTTAACGTGCGTCCCGATCCGCTCGCGCAGGTGGCGGCGGAGAACGCGGAAGTGGATATGCGGATGTATCGCATCATCTACGACTGTCTGGACGAGATCGAATCGGCAATGAAGGGTATGCTCGCGCCCAAAACGCGCGAAGTGTTGCACGGTCGCGCGGAAGTGCGGCAGGTATACCGCATTTCCAACGTCGGTCTGGTGGCAGGTTGCTACGTGCTTGACGGAAAAGTGTACCGCAACGATCTGTTGCGCATCGTGCGTGACGGCATCATCATCGGCGACGATAAGATGATCTCGCTCAAACGCTTTAAGGACGACCAGAAAGAGGTTGCCGCCGGATACGAATGCGGTATCGGTCTTGAAAAGTTTACCGATATTCAGGAAGGCGACATTTACGAAACCTATATCATTGAAGAATACCGTGATTAAGGAGGTGTGTTACGATGGCGAGTTTTCGTATGGACCGTACCGGTGAAGACATTATGCGCGAATTGACCGCCATTTTGCGCACCGTGAAAGATCCCCGCGTATCGGGGCTTATCAGTATCGTGCGGGTGGACGTAACGCGAGATCTGTCGTACGCCACCGTGCATATCAGCGCGATGGAAGGACCCGAAGCCGCCAAAGAGGCGGTCAAGGGACTGAAATCGGCGGCAGGGTATATGCGGCGCGAACTCGGCAATGCGTTGCGGTTGCGGCACGTACCCGAATTGCAGTTTGTGGCGGACGATTCCATTTCGTACAGTGCCCGTATTGCCAAGACCTTACAGGGGCTTATTAAGGACGAGAAAAAGGAAGAAGACGTATGAGTAAACGCATTACCGTATCCGATGCGGCGGCAATGTTGTTGGAACAGGATCGCATCTGGATACTGACACACCAGTTTCCCGACGGGGACACGCTCGGTTCGGCGTTCGCGTTGTGCCGTGCATTGCGCTCACTCGGGAAAACGGTGCAGGTGAAATGCAGTGATCCCATTCCGGAAAAATATGAATTTATGTACGAAGGTCTTTGCGACGAGGTCGACGACCCCGCGTACATCTGCGCGGTGGACGTAGCGGACGCGGCATTGCTCGGCGATTTAGCGTATTTAGCCGAGCGCGTATCGCTGTGCATCGATCACCACGCATCCCACCGCGATTACGAGGAATATTTGTTGCTTGACGCGGATATGGGTGCCAACGCGATGATCATATTGCAGGTGTTGGAAGCGATGAAGGTGGTCATCACACCCGAAATCGCCGATTGCCTGTATACGGGGATCGCGACCGACACGGGGTGTTTTAAGTACAGCAACACCACCCCGCTCACCCATCGTATGGCGGCACAGTTGATGGAAGCAGGCGCGCAGACCGAGCCGATCAACCGCGCGATGTTTGATATCAAGTCGCGGGCGCGGTTGGCGCTGGAACAGTTGGCGCTTTCGTCCATTACCTATCACTACGACAATCGTTGCGCGGTGATGGTCATCACCGAAGAGATGATGGCGCAAAGCGGTGCCAGTGAAAACGATATGGAAGGGTTATCCCCTCTTCCCCGTCAGATCGAAGGGGTATGGGTCGGGTTTACCCTGCGTATGAAAGAGGACGGCAATTACAAGGTGAGCGCCCGTACGGGGACCCACGCTGACGCGTCGCAGATCTGCGGATTGCTCGGCGGCGGCGGACACGCACGTGCCGCCGGTTGTACCTTGTCGGGGACGGTGGATGAGGTCATCGACCGTTTACTGAAAGCCACCGTGCAGGTCGTACCGCGGATCATCAAAGGATGAGGTGTGGCATGGACGGAATTCTGTGTCTGGACAAACCGCAGGAAATGACCTCGTTTGCCGCGTGTGCGGTACTGCGCAGGTTGACGGGCGAAAAAAAGGTGGGACACGCGGGAACGCTTGACCCGATGGCGACGGGGGTACTGCCGCTCTTTTTCGGGAAAGCCACCCGAGCCATACCGTTGTTGCCCTGTCACGATAAGACCTACGCGGTGACCTTACAGTTCGGCAAACAAAGTGATACGCTGGACAGTTTCGGGACGGTGACCGATACGGGAAAACCGTTGCCGACCATTGAAGCAATCGAAGCGGCGCTCTGTGCGTTTCGGGGTGACATCTTACAGGTACCGCCGATGATGTCGGCACTGAAAAAAGACGGTGTGCGGTTGTATGAGTTGGCGCGGCGCGGTATTGAGATTGAGCGTGAAGCGCGGCCGGTGACCGTCTATTCGCTGACGGTCGACGGGTATACACCCGAAAGCGGTGTGTTGCAACTGACCTGTTCCTGCTCGGCGGGGACGTATATGCGCACGTTGTGTGACGACCTCGGTCGCGTACTCGGTTGCGGTGCCGTGATGACGGCACTTCGCCGCACGATGGCGGCAGGGTATCCCCTTTCAACGTGTGTAACGGTCGACGAGTGTCGCGCGTTGGCGGAAGACGGCACACTGCTTGGTCGTATTCAACCGATCGACACGGCATTTACCGTCTTTGGTGAAGTGACCGTTTCGGCGGCGCAGGCAACGCGGTTTCGCAACGGCGGCAGTTTGTCGCTGGATCGGTTATCGGTGTCTGTAGCCGATACGGTGCGGGTATACGATCCCGCGCACACCTTTTTGGGGTTGGGAACACCCCGTGAAAGCGAATTGCAAATTACAAGGTTGTTTGTATAGGAGGTATCCCTATGAGTGAATATGAACAAACGCCTGTCACAATCGAAGAAAAACCGCAAAAACGGCGCGGACGGTTGCGTTATGCGGCACCGCTCGGGTTTTTGGTGTTGTTGCTGGCGTGTATCGGGGCGGTTTCGGTGATCGTCGGAGCAGTTCAACTGGTGATCCGCATGGCGGATGACACACCGCTTCGGGAGGAGTTGTACGATTTTCTCGATCCCGTAATGCAGTTCTGTCCGTCGGATTTTACCGACGCGTCGGAAGATGAACAGAATGCTTTGTTGTTATCGTCGGTATACCGTGTTGCGGAGGCGGAGCGTATCCGTCAGTTGCGCGAAAAGGACGATACTTGTTCGTACGAATTGGACGAAACGGGATGGCGGATGCAGATCCCGCAATCGGTGATCGAAGAGTCGTTTGCGTTTTTGTTCGGGGACAAGCAACCGAACCATCAGAGTGTCGGTGAGATCGAATACGTAGCGGACAAGAAGGTCTATTACGTACCGCTCACCATCAACACGTCGGGTTACACACCGGTGTTGGGATCGATCAAAAAGAAGAGTGATACCTACACGGTACAGGTCACCTACGTTGCCAACGCGGATATTGAGATCGACGAGAAAGGGAACAGTATTCCCCCGTCCTTCTCGATGGGAAAATATACCCAGTTGTATACCGTATCGCGCGGCGAAGACGACGCGCTCACCTTGTTATCGGTGGAATCGGTGGATTGATCCGTTAACTTTTTTTGAATTCTTTTCAAAATCGTTGCAACCGATCACCGATCGCACTACAATAGACGTATACCATCTTGACGGAAAGGAGCGTCCGTATGTTTTTTTATGAAGGGCAATCGTGTCCCGTTTGCGGACAACATTTCGGGGAAAACGACGATATTGTCGCCTGTCCGATCTGCGGTGCGCCGCATCATCGGGATTGTTGGAAGCAGGAAGGGCATTGCCATTTTGCCGCCGATCACGGGACCGAGCGTCAATGGGCAAAGGGTGAACCGACGATCAAGGTCGAGCCTCCCCCGACGTCCGACCAACAATGTCCCCGTTGCGGATCGAAGAATCCCGAGTTTGCGGAATTTTGTTCGCATTGCGGTCGCGAACTGAACGTCACGGGATGGCAATCGGATCCCCCGCCGCGTGTGCATCATTTCACACCGCCGCACGGTGGGTTCGTACCGCCGCCCACAGGACGGGATCCGTTCGGCGGTGTGCCGCGTACCGATACCATTGACGGTGTTTCGGTGGAAACGATCGCGGAGGTGTTGGGTGCGAATTCCACCTATTATCTCCCCCGTTTTCTGCATATGCACCGTGCCGGTAAAAAGGTATCGTGGAACTGGGCAGCGTTTTTGTTGCCGTATAACTGGTTGCTATACCGCAAGAATATGTTGTGGGGTTGGTTTACCTTTGCGTTTGTGTCGATCATCAGTTACTTCTCGTCTGACGTGGCGATACAACTTGAAAAACTGTTGCCGAATTTGAGCGAGATGATGATAAATGGTACGTTGCCGTCCAATTTTGGATTACTGATGACCATCGGGTTGATCGCCTCCACGGTAACGTTGGCGGTACACGTGATATTCGGATTGTTCGGTAACTGGATCTATATGCAAAACGTGATGAAAAAGGCACGCGCGTTGCAGGAAGATCCCAATCTGCAATACAGTCAGAATTTCCTGTCGACCGGCGGGACGTCGCTCGCGATGGCATTTCTGCCGGAACTGGTATTGACCTTCGTACAATACGTGATGTTGTTGTTATCCTTATAAGTAACAGGGGGGGTACGATGCAAAAAGTCCGTAAAGCGGTCATTCCCGCGGCGGGGCTCGGCACCCGTGTGTTGCCGATCAGCAAAGCCGTGCCGAAGGAAATGTTGCCGATCGTGGATAAGCCCGCCATTCAATATATCGTGGAAGAAGCGGTAGCGGCGGGTATCACCGATATTCTCATCATTACCAATCGCGGAAAAGGCGCGATTGAAGATCATTTTGATCACAACGTTGAGTTGGAACAACGGTTGCAAGCGGCAGGAAAGACCGCTGTATTGGAAGAACTGTTGCAATTAAACCGTCTTGCCAACATTTCGTATATTCGTCAGAAAGAGACCAAAGGGCTCGGTCACGCGGTCGCGTGCGCGCGGTCGTTTGTCGGGGACGAGCCGTTTGCGGTACTTTACGGGGACGACGTTATCATCGGCGACGATCCCGCGTGCGGACAGTTATGCCGCGCGTACGAGCAATATGGGCTCGGTGTATGCGGGATCAAGGAAGTATCGCCCGAACAGATACACAAATACTGCTCATTACAAGTGGACCCGTTGCGGGATAACGTGTACCGCGTATCGGATATGGTGGAAAAACCGTCCCTCGATCAGGTGATGTCGTTGTTTTCCATTTTGGGGCGGTGCGTATTACCGCCGACGATATTCGACATTTTAGACCGCACACCCACGGGCGCGGGCGGTGAGATCCAGTTGACCGACGCGATGCGCGAGTTGGCGACGACCGATGGTATGATCGGTGTCGAGTTTACCGGAACGCGGTACGATATGGGGAACAAACTCGGTATCTTACAAGCGACCTGTGAAGTGGCATTAAACCATCCCGAGTTATCCGCCGATTTTGCGGCATATTTAAAAGAATTGGTAAAAACGTTATAAAAACTAATGTCCCACGGAACTAATGTGCCCCCTGTCAAGTAGACAGCGTAAAAAACAAAAATAATATGTTAATTG
>CAYSPZ010000082.1:0-6240 GCA_964433065.1 uncultured Eubacteriales bacterium
TTGTTTGAATCTTCAATTAAAAAGTGTTGCACTTAGTTTGACAATTCATCTATATCCAAGTATCTTCGGGAATCTCGGTCGGTGCGACTTCGAGCAACTGCGGTTTCTTCAATAAGCGGCGGAAGATACGGAATGACTCCGCGTAATATTGACCGTCGCAGATGCGTTCGTCGAGCACCATGCGCAACCGTACCACTTTTTTGGAAACGATCTCGCCGTCGGAAGTGACCATCGGGATGAATTGTTTTCTGCCGAGTGCGATGAATACCGAAGTACTGCCGAAATCGTAGATGTGATGGTAGATCGCATCGATGCCGATTGAACCGACGTCGGTAATGAAGAATGAGGTGTGGAACGGACTGATTTCATTGATGAAGTTGGTCAACAGGTTGCGGTGATCCATAAAGATGATGAAGTTTACGAACAACCGTACAAACCAAGCGGGGCAACGGTTGAGAATATTGGCGGCGATGTCGGTACTGTTTTCGTTGGACTCGTCACGTACTTCGCGTTCGATGGCACCGTTGACCTTTTCGTACACGTCAAACAACGTGTCGGTCTTATCAAATTTAGGTTTAATGGTTGCTTCCAGACCGTCTTGATTAAGATGCCGTTTTACCGTCATCGAAGTTGAAAGATTGTTACGCGCGTAAATCTTACCCGCCATCACAAAGCGGTTCAGACGGGGACGCAATACGAACATCCGCACCGCCGCCGCTACAATGAGATGGTACATGGAAAACATCGGCATATTGTGTTCTTTACGCAATGCGCGGACATATTTTTCCAGTTCGTCGATCTCAATATATTTGTCAAAAAACACTTGTGCATCGGAACGCCGTTTCATAAGATGGGGCATTACCGCGAAAACCGATTGTGTGTGCCGCAGACGGTATCCGTCTTTGCGGTCGCCAAAACGCCGTTTTTGTGCCATAATCACTCATCCTCACATCAAAACTTGTTACGTCCGTATTTATCCTATTCTCAAACGATAAAGAGCATACCGCTTGCCGCCGCGAAAAAACGATAAATTTCGACAAATAACGAGTAAAGTATACCAAAAAAACCACACTCTGTCAAGAAAAACGACAAATGCCCCGAGAGCAAATGCTCTCGGGGCATTGATGGTAGACGATGTCAGCGGCAGCAGTCGTCGTTGTCGATCAACAGTAAGATCGCGATGATGAACAGTGCCCAGGTGCAGTCGTTACCGCCGAATAAGTTTCTCAGACACATAACGGAGTTCCTCCTCACTTGTTGGAGATCGGGTCAGCAACCGCAACCGCAGCCGCAACCGTTGTTGGTTTGGTAAGCCGTGTCACAGCAGTCGTCGTTGTCGTTCAACAACAGAAGAACGATGATGAACAACAGCCAGGTGCAGTTGTTACCGCCAAACAAATTTCTCAGACACATAATCGTGGCCTCCTTTCAAATTAAAAGCGCCGATCGGTGCTTTCATTTTCATACTATGTACGTTTCAGCGAGTGGTGATAGTTTTTTAAAAAACGCAAAAACAAAAGAAAAATCAAGAAAACGGGAGGTAATCTCGTATAATTCAAAAATCAAAGTGCAATTTGACTTTTACTGACTTTGACTTTCTTTGACTTTCGAAGTATGATGTACGCAAAGGGGAGAAAAAGTATGCGAATAAGTGATGAAATAACCGCCTATATTCTTCATATTATGGAGAATGCCGAAAACGGTTACGCGGAATTGCAACGAAATTTGTTGGCGGAAGAGTTCGGGTGTGTACCCAGCCAGATCACCTATGTACTTTCTTCACGGTTTACACCTGAGCAAGGGTACGTGGTGGAGAGCCGACGTGGCGGAGGAGGATACATCCGTATTCGACGTGTGCACGGTCAACAGGAACTGATGCCCATTATGCATATCGTCAATTCAATCGGTGACAGTTTGGTGCCGTCGGCGGCGGAGGCGATCTTACAAAGTTTGTTATATCAGAAGTTTTTGGACGCGCGATCGGCGAAGATCATGTCTGCGGCATTGTCGGAACGGTGTTGTCGGGAATTTCCGCCCGAGGTACGCGACCGCTTACGCGCGACGTTGCTTAAAAATATGTTGACGGCATACGTTGCCGAATGATCCAAGGAGGAAAACGGAATGCTTTGTGATAAGTGTAAACAAAATACGGCGACCACGTTTGTGAAACAAACGGTGAACGGGAAGACCACCCAGATGCATCTGTGCAGTGAATGCGCCGCCGAACAGGGGTTGTCCGCAACCATCGGCAATTTTGGATTGGATTTCGGTGATTTTTGGGGTTCGTTGTTCGCCGAACCGACCAAGCGGATGCGCGAAGATACCCTGCGATGCCCCGATTGCGGACACAGTTTCCGCCAGATCGCCGAAATGGGAAGACCGGCTTGTCCTGCTTGTTACGTTACCTTCTACGATCGGTTGATCCCGTCTATTCAACGCATACACGGTAAAACGCAACACACGGGAAAGGTAGCGGAAAAGGCGGACGACAGTGTCAAGCGTCAACGGGAACTGACCGCCCTTCGCGAAGAATTGACACGGTGCGTGGAACAGCAGGAATTTGAAAAATGCGCCGAGTTGCGCGACCGTATCCGTCAACTGGAAGAGGAAGGTGAAGTGAAATGACGCAGGAGAAATGGTATCGCCGTTGCGGAAACGACGGTGACATCGTGATCAGCACGCGTATTCGTTTGGCGCGTAATCTGGCTTACTTTCCGTTTCCGTCGATGATGAGTAAAGAACAAAAGCAAGAGATCGTCGATCGTGTGTTCGAAGCGTTGCCCGACGGTGACGGTCAGGCATTCCGCCATCTGGTTATGCCGTCCATACCCGAAACGGAAGCCCTGTCGATGGTCGAACGTCATTTGATCAGCCCTACTTTTGCCGCACGCGAAGAGGGGACGGCGCTGTTACTCACCCCCGACGACGGTGTCGGCATTATGGTCAACGAGGAAGACCATCTGCGTATTCAGGTGATGTGCGCGGGTCTGGATCTCGATAACGCGTATCAGCAGGCGGATTGTTGGGATAATTATCTGGACACGCGGTTACAGTTCGCGTTTGACGATCGGCTCGGATATCTGACGCAATGCCCGTCCAATCTGGGAACGGGAATGCGCGCGTCGTTGATGTTACATCTGCCTGCGTTGCAAGAACGTGGTATCGTACAACAGTTGGCATCCACCGTATCCAAGTTGGGATTGACCATTCGCGGTATGTACGGGGAAGGTTCCAAGGCGGAAGGCGCGATCTATCAATTATCCAATCAAGTAACGCTGGGTATCACCGAAGCAGAGGCGATCGAAAACCTGAAGACGATCGCGGCACAGATCATCAAAGAGGAACGAAAATACCGTGAAACGCTCGGTAAGATGCCGAGCATTCAAGATCGTATCTTCCGTTCGCTCGGCATTTTAAAACACGCGCGGTTACTCACCGGAAAAGAATTTATGGGACTGATCTCCAACGTGCGTATGGGTGTTTCGCTTAAACTGATCGACGACGTCGATCTGCAAACGATCGAACGGTTATTGATTGATGCACAACCCGCAATGATGATGCAAAACGCAGGGCGACAACTGACCCCCGACGAGCGGGACGTCGAACGCGCCACGTTGGTTCGCACGATGTTGTCATATGTCGCGTTACCCTAACTAAGGAGGAATGAACGATGTATCGGTTTAAAGGATTTACCGAAAAAGCCAATACAGCGCTGAATTTAGCGATCGAATCGGCTCAACAAATGGGTCATACCTATATCGGTACCGAGCATATCGTATTAGGCTTATTGCGCGAAGGAACCGGTGTTGCCGCGACGGTATTGGCTTCACACGGGATCTTATCTTCGGATTATCAAAACAAAATTATGGAGGGGGAGACTACGGGTCAATATACCCGTCTTTCACCCGATGATTTCACACCGCGCACCAAAAAAGCAATGGAAATGGCGATCACCGAAGCGGGTGCGATGCACAACGGCTACGTGGGGACCGAACACATTCTGTTAGCGGTATTGCGCGATGAAAGCAGTGTGGCGGTACGCTTGTTGACCGCACTGGGTGCCCGAACCGGCGAACTCGGCGAGGATATTCTCAAATCCATCGGTTCACCGCCTACCGCGAAAGCAGGGAACGGTCACGCGGCAACGACATCGAAAACCGGTAAAACACCCGTTCTCGACCAGTTCGGTCGTGATCTGACCGTGATGGCAAAAGAGGGGAAATTAGACCCCGTCATCGGTCGCGCGGAAGAGATCCAGCGCGTCATTCAGATCTTATCTCGCCGCACAAAAAACAACCCGTGCCTGATTGGTGAACCCGGTGTCGGTAAAACGGCGGTTGCCGAAGGGTTGGCACAACGTATCGTTGCCGATGAAGTTCCCGAAACGCTAAAGAATAAACGTGTGGTAACGTTGGATCTTACCGGTATGGTTGCCGGTACCAAGTACCGCGGTGACTTTGAAGAACGTATCAAAAACGCACTTGAAGAGGTCGCGCGCGAAAAGAACGTGATCCTGTTTATCGACGAGATCCATACTATCATCGGCGCGGGTGCCGCCGAAGGGGCGGTGGATGCCGCCAACATTCTCAAGCCGTCGCTGGCACGCGGCGAGATTCAGGTGGTCGGTGCTACCACGTTGGAAGAGTACCGCAAACACATTGAAAAAGATGCCGCATTGGAACGTCGTTTTCAACCTGTTACGGTCGGTGAACCCACCCCCGAAGAAGCCGAAGAAATCTTAAAAGGATTGCGTGACAAGTACGAAGCGCACCACAAAGTCAAGATCACCGATGAGGCGATCCGCGCGGCGGTACAGTTGTCGGTACGGTATATTTCCGATCGCTACCTGCCGGATAAGGCGATCGATCTGGTGGACGAAGCCGCCTCGCGCGTAAGGCTGAACGCCTTTACAGCGCCGACCGACGTAAAAGATCTTGAAGCAGAAGCCAAACGGTTGGCGGAGGAAAAGAAATCGGCGGTCAACGAACAGGATTTCGAACGTGCCGCTCGGTTGCGTGATGAAGAAAAATCGGTGTTGCAACAACTCGATGAACAACGCGCAAAATGGGAAGAGCAAAACGCATCGGTCAGCGGCGAGGTATCCGAGAACGACATTGCCGAGATCGTGTCGGGTTGGACGGGTGTCCCCGTGGCGCGATTGACCGAAGCGGAAGGACAACGTCTGCTCAATATGGAAACGATCCTGCACGAACGAATCGTGGGTCAGGACGAGGCGGTAAAAGCCGTTTCCAAAGCCATTCGTCGCGGTCGTGTCGGGCTGAAAGATCCCCACCGCCCGATTGGTTCGTTTATCTTCTTAGGTCCGACCGGTGTGGGTAAAACGGAACTGTGTAAAGCGTTGGCGGAAGCCATGTTCGGTGATGAAAACGCGATGATCCGCCTCGATATGTCGGAATATATGGAGAAGCATACGGTGTCGCGGTTGGTCGGTTCTCCTCCCGGTTACGTCGGTTACGACGAAGGCGGACAACTGACCGAAAAAATTCGCCGCAAACCCTATTCGGTGGTATTGTTTGACGAGATCGAAAAAGCGCATCCCGACGTATTCAATATGTTGTTACAGATATTGGATGACGGAATGTTGACCGACGCGCAAGGTCGCCGCGTCAATTTCAAAAACACGGTCATCATTATGACGTCCAACGTCGGTGCGCGGATGATCACCGAACAACGTCAATTCGGATTTGGTGTTTCGGGCGACGAGGAAAACCACGACCGTATTCGCGACAACGTGATGGGGGAACTCAAACGTACCTTCCGTCCCGAATTTTTAAACCGCGTAGATGATACCATTGTATTCCGTCAGTTGACCCAAGAGGATATCCGCAACATTGCCCGTCGGATGCTTTCGTCGTTGGATAAGCGTGTGCGCGGTCTGGATATGACCTTACAGGTAACCGATGCGGCGGTAAACCAAATCGCCGAAGCGGGATTTGATCCCGTTTACGGTGCCCGTCCGTTGCGTCGCGCGATCCAATCGCATATTGAAGATCCGCTTGCTGAAAAGTTGCTTGAAGGCAGTTTCCGTGCAGGCGATACGATTACGGTAGATCACGCGGACGGTGCGTATCAATTTACCAATTAAAAGACGATTGACAAACCGAAAAAAGTTTCGTAAAATATTTGATGAGTGAGCCGGACAGTCGCGTGCGCGTTTTCGCGTATGAGGAAAGTCCGAGCATCACAGGGCAGGATAACGGCTAACGGCCGCCGAGGGTG
>CAYSPZ010000083.1:0-6139 GCA_964433065.1 uncultured Eubacteriales bacterium
ACTGGGGTGATCTCAGTTGCAGTACGACCGAAGCGTATATTGCGGGTTCCAACATTGCGATGGGTAATACCGCTTCCGGCACGGCATCGGGTACGCTCGGTGACTGTACTCCGATCATCAACGCGTTCAACGCGGGCCAAGTGAACCGTACGCTGCTCGAAAACAACGCGGCGACGGTGGTCAAGGCGATCCTTGCGAACGATAACCCCATTACCTATAAGCAGGTATCGCATTACGACGCGACCGGTAATATTGTGGGCGGTACGGTAAGCGACAATCATCGTTTTGACAATGATTGCGACACAGATTGTAACGTTTGCGGCACTGTCCGTGAGGTGGGCGATCACGTATACAACCACGCTTGTGATACCGTCTGCAATATCTGCAGTGCGGAACGCGAGATCGAACACACTTACGACGGAGATTGCGACGGCATTTGTAACGTGTGCGAAGATCCTCGTACGGTAACCGTTGATCACACGCACGACAATGCGTGTGACACAGACTGCAACGTCTGCGGTGCAACCCGCACGGTACCCAACCACGTTTACCAAAATGCGTGTGATACGGATTGTGATGTTTGTGGTGCGGTTTGTACTCCGTCGGCACATACGTACGACAACGATTGCGACGTAGATTGCAACGAGTGCGGTGCGACCAGAACGGTCGGTGAGCATACGTATTCGGGCGATGCCGATACGAGTTGTAATTCCTGCGGTGCGTTTGCATATCCCGGCGGTAACGTTCTGTATCAGGAAGGCGGCAAGTATTACCACGTTATTAACCGCCAAAAAGTGAATGATACCCTCCTGTTTAAGCACACGGACGGCGTATGGTATTACATAAACAACGGCGTTGTCGATTTCACAAAGACGGGTCTTGTGATGTTTAATAACGGCAAGTACTTCTACGTACAGTCCGGTAAAATCAATTTTTCGAAAACGGGTCTTGTACGGCACAATGATGGTACGTGGTACTACATCAAAAACGGTACCGAGACGAATGAAACCTTACTGGTCAAATATGCCGATGGTAACTGGTGCTACGTCGAAAACGGCAAGATCAATTTCTCCAAAACCGGTCTTGTGCTGTTTAATAACGGCAAGTATTTCTACGTGCAATCGGGTAAGATCAATTTCTCGAAAACGGGTCTTGTGCGGCACAGTGACGGTACGTGGTATTACATTAAAAACGGTACCGAGACCAACAGCACCTTGTTTGTGAAACACGCTGACGGGAACTGGTACTACGTCGAAAACGGTAAGATCAATTTCTCGAAAACGTGTCTTGCGTTGTTTAACAACGGCAAATACTTCTACGTCGAAAACGGTAAGATCAATTTTTCCAAAACGGGTCTTGTACGGCACTCTGACGGTACGTGGTACTACATTAAAAATGGTACCGAGACGAATGAAACCTTACTGGTCAAGTTTTCTAACGGCAAGTATTTCTACGTGGAAAACGGCAAGATCAATTTTTCGAAGACCGGTCTTGTGCGGCATAGTGACGGCACGTGGTACTACATTAAAAACGGTACCGAGACGAATGAAACCTTGCTGGTCAAATATGCTGACGGCAACTGGTACTACGTCGAAAACGGGAAGATCAATTTCTCCAAAATATGTCTTGCGTTGTTTAACAACGGCAAGTATTTCTACGTAGAAAACGGTAAGATCAATTTTTCCAAAACGGGTCTTGTACGGCATAGCGACGGTACGTGGTACTACATCAAAAACGGGACCGAGACGAACGAAACTTTGCTCGTTAAATATCTTGACGGGAACTGGTATTACGTCGAAAACGGCAAGATCAATTTCTCCAAAACGTGTCTTGCGAAGTTTAACGACGGGCGGTACTATTACGTGCAAAACGGTAAGATCAATTTTGCGAAGAACGGGAAAGTTTACGTTTCGGGCAAGTATTATACCGTTAAAAACGGTGTCGTGGTTTAAATGACAGTATAAAAATAAGAACGGGGCAGTCCGATTTCGGACTGTCCCGCTCTTATTGCAAACGAAAACCGTTTGACCGGGGTGAATGTGTTATCATAAACACGTATTGTGCAACCAGCAGTGGCTCGTCAGGTTCCCTCCGACCTCCCGAGGGAGGATTTTTATTGTATACTCCGACCGTAGCGG
Organism: uncultured Eubacteriales bacterium; assembly: GCA_964433065.1. Classification (GTDB taxonomy): domain Bacteria; phylum Bacillota; class Clostridia; order Oscillospirales; family Acutalibacteraceae; genus RGIG3009. Next base: position 2,139 of record CAYSPZ010000083.1, read on the forward strand.
CGGATACTATGGTGAGGGGTGTGATGGAATGCAATCGATCTGGAAAACAGGGTCGCGCCGGGCGACGGTGATGTTGGACAGAAACATTCAGACCGACGTATTGATTATAGGCGGCGGTATGGCGGGGATCTTATGCGCGTATATGCTCCGTCGGGCAGGGATAGACTGTGTGTTGGTGGAGGCGAAAGAATTGTACGGCGGTATCACCGAGGGGACGACCGCGAAGATCACGGTACAGCACGGGTTGATATACGATTCATTGATCCGCACGTACGGTGCGGACACGGCGCGGTTATATTTACAGGCGAACGCGGACGCGTGCGAGCGGTACGCGTCGTTGTGCCGAGAGATCGACTGCGATTACGAGCGGCGGGACGCGTACGTATATTCATTGGGCGATCGTCAAAAGATCGAACGGGAAGCGAAAGCGTATGCGCAACTGGGATTGGACGCGACCGTTTACGAAACGGTCGATCTGCCGTTTTCGGTGGCGGGAGCGGTGCGGATCGCGGATCAGGCACAGTTTCATCCGCTCAAGTTTGCCGATGCGATCGCAAAGGATCTGACGGTATATGAGCATACGAAAGTGCTGGAACTGGCACCGTGTAAAGCGGTGACCGATCGCGGCGAGATCCGATACCGTAAAGCGATCGTGGCGACGCATTTCCCGATCCTCAACAAGCACGGCGGGTATTTTTTGAAGATGTATCAACATCGGTCGTACGTGGTGGCGCTGAGCGGCGCAAAGCCGATCGACGGGATGTTTGTGGATGAAGATAAGAAGGGGTTGTCGTTTCGGTCGTACGGAGATCTGTTATTACTTGGCGGCGGTGCGCACCGCACGGGGAAACAGGGTGGCAACTGGCGCGAGTTGGAGGAGGTGGCGCGGCGGTATTATCCGTCGGCGCGTGTCGTTGCCAAATGGGCAGCGCAGGATTGTATGACGCTCGACGGGGTGCCGTATATCGGTCAATATTCGCCTAAAACACCCGATCTGTACGTTGCGACGGGGTTCAACAAATGGGGGATAAGCGGGTCGATGGCGGCGGCGACGATATTGACGGCGCTGATACAGGGAAAGTCGTCGATATACGAATCGTTGTTCTCGCCGTCGCGGCAGATGCAATTGGTGCCGCTTATGGCGAATGCGGTTGAGTCGACGGTGGGTTTGCTGACCCCGACCGCGCCGCGGTGTCCGCATCTCGGGTGTGCGTTAAAATACAACCGTGCGGAGCATTCGTGGGATTGCCCGTGTCACGGGTCGCGGTTTACCGAAACGGGCGAGTTGATCGACAATCCCGCTACCGATGATTGGCACAAATAGGGGTTGAGAAAAGTGATAAAAAATGATACAATCGACGTAACAAAGGTATTCTGGAATAGCGGAGGAATGGAATATGCGGAAAGATTTCGGTGTGAAGACGTGGGTATATCCGATGCCCGTATTTATTGTGGCGGCGTATGACAAGGACGGTGTGCCCTGTTGTATGAACGCGGCATGGGGCGGAACGTACGATACCAATCAACTGATGGTCTGTCTTGCCGACGATCACAAGACCACCAAAAACATCATCGAGAGCGGCGCGTTCACGGTGAGTGTCGCGGACGCGAAGCACGTGGTCGAGGCGGATTACGTGGGGATCGTGTCGGGTAACGCGGTTCCCGATAAGATGAAAAAGGCGGGGTTGACGACGGTGAAGTCCGCTTTTGTGAATGCGCCGATCATTTGTCAGTTCCCGATGACGGTAGAATGTAAACTGGTGAAATTTAATGAAGACGGGATCTGTATCGGGGAGATCGTCAACGTCAGTGCGGACGAGGCGGTGCTTGGTGCGGACGGGCAGATCGATCCTGCCAAACTCGAAGCGATCACCTACGATCCGATACGGCACACGTATATCAAACTCGGTGAAACGGTGGGTAACGCGTTTTCCGACGGAAAGAAGTTGAAGGAATGAAATTGAAGGTTGCGCTGTTGCAGATCGCGCCGACCGATTCTTTGGAAGGGAATCGGCAAAAGGGTATGGACGCTTGTCGAGAGGCGAAACGGCAGGGTGCAGATATTGCATTGTTTCCTGAAATGTGGAGTAACGGGTATCGGATCTACGACCGTCCCGTTGTGCAATGGCAACGTGAAGCGATCGGGATTGACAGTGAGTTTGTGACGGCGTACGGGAATCTTGCGAAAGAGTTGAATATGGCGATCGGCGTGACGTTGCTGGAAGCGGTTGACGGTGCGGTGCGGAATTCGTTGGTGTTGTTCGATCGTTTCGGGGAGCAAAAATTCGTGTACGCGAAAGTACATACGTGTGATTTTGACGTAGAGAGGTATCTCGCGCAAGGGGACGATTTTTACGTAACGGTGCTTGACACCGCGCAAGGCGAGATTCGAGTCGGCGCGATGATCTGCTATGATCGCGAGTTCCCTGAAAGTGCGCGGATTTTGATGTTAAAAGGTGCGGAGTTGATCGTGGTTCCCAACGCTTGTCCGATGGAGATCAACCGCCTTTCGCAACTGCGCGGGAGAGCGTATGAGAATATGGTCGCGATCGCCACCTGTAATTATCCCGAGTGCGTACCCGATTGCAACGGCGGGTCTACGGTATTTGACGGGGTGGCATATTTGCCCGAACTTGCGGGGTCGCGCGACACCTGCCTGTTACAAGCGGGCGGGGAAGAGGGAATCTACGTTGCGGAGTTGGACGTGGATATGTTGCGCAAATACCGCGAAAGCGAAGTGCACGGTAATGCATATCGTCGCCCGTCAAAATATGCGATGATGACCGACAGCGCGAAAAAGGAACCGTTTTTACGAAACGGGTACAGGGGGGTAGCGAGTATGGAAGTATCACGATTTTTTAAGAGTATCATTGATCAGGATACCGCGCCCGTTGTGATCTGTGATCTGACACATACGGTGGTGTATATGAATCCTGCGTCGGTTGCGCGGTATCACGTCGATCTTACGGGGAAAAGTATCAAGGAATGTCATAACGGTGATTCCAACGAGAAGATCGAGAGGGTCGTTGCGTGGTTTGCCGAGAGTAAGGAAAACAACGTTGTTTATACATACCGCAACGACAAAGAGAATAAGGACGTATATATGGTTGCGTTGCGTGACGATGACGGCGCGTTGATCGGGTATTACGAAAAGCACGAATATCGTAATCGGGAAACGGGGCGGTTGTATGCGAAAATTGAGGGATGAAAAATGACAGGGTTCCGTCAAGGGAAAGACGGGATCGATTGTTGTTTTGACAGGAGGTGAACACATTGTCGTCGTACAGTGAACTGATAAAGAATTTTGAAAAGATACGAAACTATATGCGGGAATTCTACGTATACGGATTCAAAAGCAGAGAGGAATACAACAAGAAAAGCGCACGTTCCTACGACGACGAGCGTCGCCGAATGGAGAGTTGGCTCGGTGACCATATCGTTTTTCTGCGGACGTCTATGATACAAGTGAGATCATTCCCTGGATACGAACCTTTATCTGCAGGATCACCGAACTTCATTTTTCCAACAGAACGCTTGAGAACCACTTCAAGAGTGATATGGAAAAGATGTATCGTATGTACGGTATTGAGGAGGCGGACGTATGATATTTAACGAGATCTATTCTGCCTACTATAATGCGGTGGCAAAGATCATCGCGAGCATAATTGATGGTAATGCCGACGAGAAAACTATTAATAAAATAATCGAAGAAAACGCTTTTGGCGAAAGTATGCTAACCGTCCTACCGTCGCTCAAAAGTGGAAAGTGGCAGCTTGTCAAAGCAGATATGACTACACCGCTTCGACGTGTTCCCACAATGCCACTCACAACCATTCAAAAGCAATGGTTAAAGGCCATATCTCTTGACCCTCGCATAAAACTATTTCAGAAAAAGCCGAATTCGGCTTTTTCTTAATAATGCCGAAAGTAAAGTAATGCCGATAAGTTAGATTATACCACGTTTTAGAGCATAATTCAAAAGAATATTCGGCATTTCTGTT
>CAYSPZ010000084.1:0-6036 GCA_964433065.1 uncultured Eubacteriales bacterium
TGCCCTGCAGGTCGGTGATGGTAACGATGGTGTTGTTGAACGTGGACTGGATATGTGCGGCGCCACGCTCGATATTCTTGCGCTCTCTACGACGGGGAGCGGCTTTTTTCGCAGTTGCTTTTGCAGCAGCCATTCTTATCCCTCCTGCTTACTTCTTCTTGTTAGCAATGGTCTTTTTCGGACCTTTGCGCGTACGGGCATTGGTCTTGGAACGCTGACCGCGAACCGGAAGACCTTTGCGGTGACGGGTGCCGCGGTAACTGCCGATCTCGATCAAACGTTTGATGTCGAACGCAACGTTACGGCGCAGGTCGCCTTCTACCACACAGTTGTGGTCAATGTAATCACGCAGACGGGACACTTCGTCTTCCGTCAGATCACGCACACGCGTATCGGGGTTAACATTAGCACCTACCAGAATGTCGTTAGCGGTTTTGCGGCCGACACCGTAGATGTAGGTCAGGCCGATCTCAATACGCTTGTCTCTGGGCAGGTCAACACCAGCTATACGAGCCATAATTAATTCCTTCCTTTCGGTTTGCCGTTCAAAACGGCATCGTTGTCAAGATCAGCCCTGACGTTGTTTGTGCTTGGGATTTTCGCAAATGACCATAATGCGGCCTTTGCGTTTGATGATCTTGCATTTTTCGCAGATTTTCTTTACAGAAGGTCTGACTTTCATAAAAAATACCTCCTAAATTACTTGGTCCGCCAGGTAATGCGGCCCTTGGTCAAATCATACGGGGACATCTCTACCGTGACCTTATCACCGGGCAGGATACGAATGAAGTTCATCCGTAATTTTCCCGAGATATGGGCAAGGATCCGATGCCCGTTGGGCAATTCTACTTGGAACGTCGCGTTGGGTAATGCCTCAACGACAACACCTTCCAACTCAATTACATCCGATTTGGACATTCTGGTTCCTCCTTACGGCGTGGTCAATATCACAGGACCGTCTTTGGTGATGGCAACCGTATGCTCGAAATGAGCAGACAAACTGCCGTCCTTTGTAACGGTCGTCCAACCGTCGCGCAGGATCTCCACTTCCGATGTGCCCACATTGACCATGGGTTCGATGGCGATGGTCATCCCCGGTACCAAACGCGGTCCGCGCCCGGGGGTGCCGAAATTGGGGACACTGGGGTCCTCATGCAGATTCGTGCCTACTCCGTGGCCGACAAATTGCCGTACGACCGAGTAACCACGCATCTCGACATACCGTTGGACTGCCGCGCCGATATCCCCGACCCGATTGCCTGCGGTCGCCGCCGCGATGCCTTCGTACAGGCTTTCGCGTGTGGCATCCAGCAACGCTTGTGCTTGCGAGGAGATCGCTCCCACTGCAAAGGTCGCGGCATTATCGCCGTGGTATCCGTCCAGACACGCGCCTACATCAATGCTGACGATATCGCCCGCTTTGAGGACACGTTTGTCCGGTATGCCGTGAATGACCGTTTCGTTTACCGAAACACACGCACTGGCAGGAAATCCGCCGTAGCCGAGAAAGGACGGTTTTGCGCCTTGACTCTCGATATACTTACGGATGATGCGATCGATCTCGGCGGTGGTTACCCCCGCTTCGACCGCTTCCCCGCCCAGTTTCAGTGCGCGCGCCGAGATGATACAGGCTTCCCGCATAGCGGCAAGTTCTCGGCTGTTTTTGATGCATATCATAGTTACGCCTCAACCGCTGCTAAGGTCAACTTGGTGGTGTCTGCCACTTCGTCCTGACCTTCTACGATGACCAGTTTGCCGCAGGCGGCATAGTAGTCTTTAAGCGGTTCGGTTTGTGCGTGATATACCTGCAAACGTTCTTTGACGGTATCCGGATGGTCATCCTTCCGCTGAACAAGGGTGCTGCCACATTTGTCGCAGGTGTCCGCTTTGGTCGGTTGTTTATACTCGACGTGGTAGGACGCTCCGCAAACGGGGCATACACGGCGGCCCGATACACGCTGGGCGATCACATCATCGGCAACCTCGATGTCAATGACACGGTCGATGATGATACCCATACGGTCAAGCGCCTCGGCTTGGGGAATGGTGCGCGGAAAACCATCGAGAATAAAGCCGCCGGCACAGTCGTCTTTCGCAAGACGTTCCTGAATGATCCCGATGACGACGTCGTCGGGAACGAGTTTGCCGGAATCCATATATTCTTTGGCTTTCAGACCCATTTCCGTGCCGCTTTTCAGCGCCTCACGGATAATGTTACCCGTGGAAATGGTAGGAATGTTCAGGTGCTCACTGATCACTTCCGCTTGCGTGCCTTTGCCCGCACCGGGAGCACCTAAGAGAATCAGCTTCATCGAAACAACCTCACTTTCTTTGAGTCGGTTGACCCGACCCTCCATCCAAAACATCGGTTCTCTTGCCGACGGGTGTCCCCGTCGGCAAGAGCCGTTACGGTTTACAGTTGCTTACCCAAGGAAGCCTTTGTAGTGACGCATCATCATCTGGCTTTCGATCTGTTGCGTCGTTTCGAGCGCGACACCCACCACGATCATGATGGAGGTACCGCCCAGCGTCAACTCATAGAAACCGCTGAATTTACCGAATACGCTCGGGAACAAAGCGATGAAGCCGAGGAAGATCGCGCCGATCAACGTGATCTTACTGAGCACACGTTTAATATAATCCGCGGTGGGTTTGCCCGGACGGTAGCCGGGGATCGCACCGGAGTTCTGGCGAAGGTTGTTCGCCATCTCGAGCGGATTGTATTGAATGGTGACGTAGAAATACGCAAATCCGATGATCAGGAAGAAATACACGAAAATATAGATCCAGTTGTCCTGACGGAATGCCAGTAAGAACCAGTTGTCTTCCCAGTTAAAGAACGATGCGAGGACCGACGGCAACGATACGATCGAGGACGCCAGAATGATCGGCATAACACCGGACATCGTTACTTTGATCGGAATGAAGGTGTTTTGTCCACCATACATCTTACGGCCGACCACGCGTTTCGCGTATTGTACGGGAATACGGCGTTCGGCATTGTCCATCCACACGATTGCCGCGATGATGAACAGGAACAGGATCAACACGACCGGTACGATGATCACGTTGACGATCGCATCGGAATAGGTGTTCAGTTCCTTGATACCGTAGGTGTAGAACCGCGTCCACAACGAGGTGGCGGCGGTGGGGATGTTGGACAGGATACCGGCGAACAACAAGATGGAAATGCCGTTGCCGATACCTTTTTCGTTGATCTGTTCGCCGAGCCACATCACGAGTGCGGAACCGGCGACGAAGCAGAGGATGATGACGATCGCAGCGAACCAAGCGTCAAAGCCTTTTTCTGCTTCGGGAACCAACGCATCGTACTTGTTGCGGAGCATAAAGTAGTAGGCAATACCGAGGGCGGTACCCAGACCAACCGTGGTGTAACGGGTGATCTTGCCGAGCACTTTACGACCGGCTTCGCCTTCTTTAGACAGGCGTTCCAACGCGGGAATCGCCACCGTCAGAAGTTGAATGATAATACTCGCGTTGATGTAGGGGGTGATGGACAGCGCAAAGATACTCGCTTCGGAGAAGCCGCCGCCCGAGATCATATTCAGATAGTCCATAAAGTTTGCCGTGCCGGAAGCCGTGATACCGGCAACCGCTTCGGCAAGCACCTCAGGATCCACAAACGGGACGGTGATGGCAGAACCGATACGGAAGATCAGAATGATGAACAGGGTGAACAGGATCTTTTTGCGCAAGTCGGCGATCTTCCATGCATTACGCAATGTTTCAAACATTTTAGATCACCTCGGCCTTTCCACCCGCAGCTTCGATCTTCGCCTTCGCCGCTTCAGAATAGGCCGCAGCCTTTACGGTCAGTTTTTTGGTCAACGTGCCGTTAGCCAAAATCTTCACACCGTCAAAGGATTTCTTTACCAAGCCGGCGTTCATCATCGCTTCCAGATCGACGACGGAACCGTCCTCAAACGCATTAAGCGCAGCGACGTTCAGCGTGGCATAGACTGTTGCAAAATTGTTGACGAAACCTCTTTTCGGTACTCGTCTGTGCAGAGGCATCTGGCCGCCTTCGAAACCGGCGCGCATACCGCGACCGGCACGGGCTTTCTGACCTTTGTGGCCTTTACCGGCGGTTTTACCCTGACCGGAACCGTGACCTCTGCCGATTCTCTTAACGTCCCGAACGGAGCCGGGAGCCGGAGAAAGTTCATGTAACTTCATAATGGTCGCACCTCCTTGCTATTTGGTTAAGCTTCGGTTACCTCAACGAGGTGGATGATCTTGTTGACCTTGCCTTGCGTTGCTGCGTTAGCAGGTTGGCAAACCGTGTCGCCGATCTTGTGCAGACCCAGCGAATTGGCAGTGGCAATTTGGTCTTTCTTCGAACCGATCAAACTGCGCGACAGTTTGATGGTAACGGTTTTGGTTGCCTTTTTAGCCATTTGTATGCCCTCCCGTTAACCTAAGATTTCCTTGGCAGATTTGCCGCGGATCGCTGCCGCTTCATCGGCAGTGCGCAAACTGGTCAAGCCGTTCATGGTCGCGCTCACAACGTTGTAGGGGTTGTTGGAACGTAACGCTTTTGCACGGATATCTTTGATACCCGCCGCTTCCGCTACGGCACGAACCGTGCCTCCGGCGATGATACCGGTACCGGGAGCAGCCGGTTTCAGCAATACACGACCGGCTCCGAAAGCACCAATCACTTCGTGAGGAATGGTGGTACCTTTCAGGGAGATCTTAACAAGATTTTTCTTGGCATCTTCAATGCCTTTACGAATAGCATCCGGAACTTCACCGGCTTTACCGGTACCGAAGCCTACGGTGCCTTTGCCATCGCCCACGACAACCAGTGCGGCGAATTTCATCACACGACCGCCCTTAACGGTTTTGCTGACACGGTTGATGGCAACCACGGTTTCTTTGTATTCGCTTTCGAATTCTTCTCTTCTGGCCAAAGTAAATTCCTCCCTTTCCTTAGAATTTGAGACCGCCCTCACGGGCGCCTTCGGCCAATTCTTGAACACGGCCGTGGTAAATGTAACCGCCTCTGTCAAACACGACGTTTTCAATGCCGTTTTTCAGAGCGCGTTCCGCGATCAAAGCGCCTACTTTGCGAGCCGCTTCTTTGTTGCCGCCGGTCATGCCGAAATCTTTTTCGACACTGGAAGCGGACACCAAAGTCACACCCTTAACATCATCAATGAGTTGGGCAGAGATGTGGTTGAGGGAGCGGAACACGTTGAGACGGGGGCATTCGGCGGTGCCGGAAATCTTACCACGTACGCGTACGTGACGGTGCAACCGCGCTTTGTTGCTATCTTTTTTGCTCACCATACGATTTCACACTCCTTCTTACTTCTTACCCTTCGCACCGGTCTTACCTTCCTTGCGGCGGATATGCTCGGTGGCGTATTTGATGCCTTTGCCTTTATACGGCTCCGGCGGGCGTTTTTCGCGGACTTCCGAAGCAAACTGACCAACCAGTTGCTTGTCGGGACCGCTGATGATGATCTTGTTGGGGTTCGGTACCTCAATGGTGATACCGTCGATCTCGCTCATAATGACCTGATGGCTGAAACCGAGATTCATTACGAGATCTTTACCCTGTTTCGCAACACGATAACCAACGCCGTTTACTTCCAGTTCCTTGGAGAAACCGGTGGAAACACCTTGGATCATATTGTTGATGAGCGTACGGGTCAAACCGTGCAAAGAACGGTTTTCCTTCTCATCGTTGGGACGGGTCACGAGGATCTCGTTGTTCTCCACGGTCACCGTCATATTGGGATGCACTTTCTGAGTGAGAGTGCCTTTTGCACCCTTGGCAGTTGCCACACCGTTTTCGAATTTGAATTCGACACCGGCGGGAATGGCAATGGGCTTGCGTCCGATTCTCGACATCTTCTTCTCCCCCTTACCACACGAATGCGAGGACTTCGCCGCCCACGTTTTCTTTGCGGGCTTGTTTATCGGTCATAACGCCTTTCGACGTGGACACGATGGCGGTGCCGATGCCTTTCATGACCTTCGGCATATCCTCACTGCTGGAATAGATGC
>CAYSPZ010000085.1:0-6036 GCA_964433065.1 uncultured Eubacteriales bacterium
CTTGGCGGAGAGTTAGGGATTCGAACCCTAGGTACTTTCGTACACAGCATTTCGAGTGCTGCACCTTCGACCACTCGGACAACTCTCCGTGTCGAACCGAGTTATCATTATACAAGAGTTTTTTGCATTTGTCAATGTTTCAAACAAAAAAACAGCGGAAAAATGAAAAGAAAAGCGCGAACGGGACATACTGTTGTCGGGGTGAAAAGATGGCGGATTTGATTTCGTTGCGACATATTTGTAAATGGTATCGGACCAGTGCGGGAACCGTGCGAGCATTGGACGACGTTTCACTTTCGATCCGACAAGGTGAATTTGCGGCAATCGTGGGACAATCCGGTTCGGGAAAATCGACCTTGATGAACATTTTAGGTTGTCTGGACGTTCCGACCGACGGCACCTATTTTTTGGACGGGAACGACGTGTCACGGCTTTCCGCGCGCGCCCAAGCGCGTATACGGGGAACACAGATCGGCTTTGTGTTTCAAGGATTTCATTTGATTCCCACCTTGACGGCACAAGAAAACGTGGAACTGCCGTTACTGTATCGCGGCATTCCGAGAAACGAGCGGGTATTACGCGCAAGGCGGAGTTTACAAAAAGTCGGACTTGAAAACCGAACGGGACACCGCCCGTCGGAGTTGTCGGGCGGTCAACAACAACGCGTAGCCATTGCCCGCGCGATCGCGATGGCACCGCCGCTTATTCTGGCGGATGAACCGACCGGGAATCTGGATACCGCCGCCGGAACTGAAATTATGCAGATGCTGCACACGCTCAATCAAAACGGCCATACCGTCGTGCTGATTACACACGACCCGAATATCGCGCAGTCGATTCCGCGCCGCATCTGTATTCAGGACGGGAGGGTCCACGAATGAAACACGGTGCACCCATCAAACATCGTCCCGCACGCACCGCCTTTGCCGCTTTTGTCTTTTCTCTTTTCGTGTTCGCGACCTTGATATTCGTGTCCGATTTTGTTTTGAATACCGAAGACACACAACCGATCGAGGCGGATAACACCATGGGGAAAAGTCGCGTGGCGACCTTGTTTTTTCACGGCGGTGACGATGAATTGATCGGTATCGTGACGGTCACCAGCGATACCCGTTTTATGTCGGTACAAGCAACCGCGTATCCCGTTTCACATACCGTACAAAACGGGTTTGCGGAAGGGAAAAGCGAATATGCGCAGATGTTGTTCGACCGCGAACAGAACGTCGAAAGTGATATCGCGCTTTCTTTCTCGGTAGACCGTGTTGCGGACTTTTTAGTGTATCTCGGTCAACAGATCACCGTAACACTTCCCGAACCCGCACTCGGATTACCGATGGGCGAATCTACCTTAACGCCCGACCAAGTAACTGCTCTTCTCCGGTATACCGAATGGTCGGCAGGGGAGAGCGGCAGACAACGTATGTACGCGCAGACGGTTGCGTGGCTCATCAACCACTGCTTGATACCGTCCCGTAATATAGACACCGATTTCGCCAAACTGACCGAATTATGCGACGACCGTTTACACATCTCACAATTTGCGGTCATCCGCGAAGAACTCCTGTCACTGGCGGCGGAAAACGACGGCAGTTTGTGCCGAGAACGCATCCATACCTGAAAAAGCCCCGTACGGGGCTTTTTCAACGCGTGTTGATATGCAGTTTCGTATTCTGTCGATAAAATTGCGTAGGGGTGATCCCCTCGTGATACTTAAAAAATTTAAGAAAGTATTTGTATTCGGTGAATCCCGCTTTTTCGGCAACCTCGCTGAGACTGAGATGATCCGACAACATAATGGCTTTGATGTGCTTCATCCGCTCATCGTCAATATACTCTTTAACGGATCTTGAAAAATTGACTTTAAACAGACGATTCAAGTAATCCACGTTATACCCGAAACGCTCGGCGATCTGCGACGCTTTGACGGCGGTGTGAGAGTTCGCCTTGATCCAGGCGGCAATCATTTGTACCGTATGATTCGTGTTAGGATTAGAACTGTTGTAATACAACTCGGCTAAGATCAAACGTATCAGATAGTCAAAACACTCGGACGGTTTGTTTTCAACACGACATTGCAGTAACTGCCGATAATACAGCGAAATGGTGTATATGTCGGCTACTTTTCGGTGCTTTTCCTTTAACACAGCGGCAGACTCATCCTGCCAGTGAAACCAAAAAAACTCGGTATCCGAACTGGACCGATATCCGTAATGCCGCACGTTGGGTTGCAGAATGATGGCATCACCCGATTGTAGCGCGTAGTTTTGTCCACCCTCGTTTAGATACACGGTTCCCTTTGTAACAAAGATCGTTTCGTATGAATCCAAGATACGATCCGGATGTGTCCATGCGTCGCGGCTGATAAATTTTCCGCAACTGATATAGGTTGCTTTCTCGAACATAGTCGGATTTTCACCCCAAATCTACCGTTTTAAGGGTTGCGATGAAAGGAAAATGGAACTACAATGAGTATATACCGTATTGGAAAATTTGTCAATGCAACGGAGGGATCGTGTATGTATCAAAAATACCCCAAAGTGGGAAGCGTCACCATCAACGATGCATTCTGGTCGGATTATATCGATAACATCCGTCGTATCACCTTGCCGTATACCTTCAACAAGTTGGAAGAAGCAGGGTTTCTGGATAAGTTTTTTATCGTGATCGAAGGACGGGACGAAAAACATACCGACGTCCCCTTTACCGACGGTCATATTTTCGAAACCTTACGCGCCGCGTGTGACTTTTTAGCTGCCGACCGCGACGCGGTTCTGGAAGCCTACGTGGATAAATTGATCGACATCGCGGCAGCAGCGCAGGCGGAGGACGGCTTCCTCAGTACCAAATCGATGCTCAACTACCCCGACAAACTGTGGGGGGATAACGGCGGCGATATCGTCAACCAACACGATCTGTATAACCACGGTTGCCTCGTTGAAGCGGCGGTCAGTCATTATCTGGCGACCGGCAAAACGACCCTGTTACGCGTGGCGGTAAAAGCGGCGAACCTTATCGTGAATACAATGGGCAAAGCCCCCAAAAGGAACATCATTCCCGGTCATTCGTTGCCCGAAGAAGCGTTTGTCAAACTGTACCGCCTGTTCCGTGATGAGCCGCAACTTGCCGACTTTGCGCGTGAAAACAACGTGGACCACGAAATGTATCTCGATATGGCGGAGTTTTGGTACGATGCCAGAGGCGATCATAACGGTCGTTTCCTTGCAAAACAATTCCAACCGTACTATAATCAGGATCACGTCACCTTCTCCGAACAAAGGGAAGCGGTGGGACATTCCGTTCGCGCGATGTTGTGCTATCTGGGCGCGACCGTTGTCGCGCAGGAACGCAACCGTCAAGACTATTTTGACGTACTGAACGTTCTGTGGGACAGCGTCGTCTACAAAAAACTGCATATCAGCGGCGGTATCGGCGCGCGGCACGATATTGAAGGGTTTGACGTGGACTATCACTTACCCAACAAAGCGTATCTGGAAACCTGCGCCGCGATCGGTCTTGCGTTCTGGAACACCGAAATGAACCTCGTGACACCCGACTCAAAATACTTTGACTGCTTTGAACGATCCTTGTATAACAACATTCTCTCGGCGGTCGGCGCGGATTTTCGCCATTTCTTCTATCAAAACCCGCTCGAAAGCGACGGTACGTTGCGCCGCTGGGCGTGGCATGTTTGCCCCTGTTGTCCGCCGATGATCTTAAAGATCATCGCCTCGTTAAACAGTTTCATCTATTCCTACGACGAAAACAGTATAAATGTCAACCTGCTGATCGACAGCCGTTACGAAAACGAACTGTTTTCGGTTCAACAGGAGACCAATACCATTACGGTGGACTCCAAAGGCAAACCGATCACACTCCGTATCCGTATTCCCGAATACGTGGAGAATTTCTCCCTCTCAACCGACTGCGAGGTGGTAAACGGCTATGCGGTGATAAACGGTGTTTTTGATGCAGAACACCCGCTCACCGTTGATTATGACCTTCCGATACGCAGGATCTATTGTAACCCGAAAGTTGCGGAAAATCACGGAAAAGTAGCGGTAACGCACGGCCCGTTCGTGATGTGTGCCGAGGGGATCGACAACGGCGGCAACACCGATATCGAAATTGCCGACCATCCGCATTTCGTTCTCGACGGTGATACCATCAGCGGCGTCACCGCACAGGGAACCGATTTTCGCTTGATTCCGTATTACAAGTGGTGTAACCGCGGTGACGGTGACACCGATGCCAAAATGGCGGTCTGGCTCAAACAACAGAATATGACCGATCCGACCACGTTGACCGACCGTATCGGCGACCGTCTGTACGATGTCTATGCATAACACAAGCGGCACCTTTTCAAAGGTGCCGCTTTCTTTATCCTATTAACGATACCAGATAGGAGATCAGTACCCCGATACTGCCGCCCACACACAACAACAAAAACTGCTTGAACCGGTATTTGTGTCTGGCAATGCGCATACCCGTGTGGGGGGAATGGGTGTTTAACAATTGCTTCGCCTCTTGTTGTATGCGCTCGGATGACGGTTCGGCGCAATTGGTCCGTACGACCAGAAAAATGCGTTCAAAATAGGGGTTTTCGTGGGTGTTGATCTCCACCATTTGTCGGCTGATCCCTTTGAGCATCGTCCTCACTCCTCTTCTTTTTTGAAAGTATGGATCAAAGGAGCAAAAATTATGCAAAAGCCGCCGAAATGGCAAGGGAATATAACTCTTTGTAAAATTGGCTTTTTTGTCATTATTGTGGAAAACTCTGTTGAAAATGTGGACAAATCCCTATTTTAACGGGTAAAATTGATGTCGCACCTCGTCGAACCGGGATGAAAAATACAAATTTTTCAACAAAAAACGATACAGATAGTTGAATTTTTAAGAAAAGCACCCTATGGCATCCGCGAGGTCAAAAACCAAACGGCACGCTCCACCGAATCGCGCGAATTTCCCCAGTCGGCGTCTTCGGTATTGTTGCGATAATCGAACATTTTACAGAAATGCGCTACGTCTTCGTGCAGCGTTTCTCCATACCGCTTCGCGAGGGTCGCGGCACTCTTCGCAAAATCACCGCGCTCCTTTTTGGAGATCACCTTTTCGGCGGTTTCGGTCAATAAGGCAAAGTGGGGAAGGCACAATAACTCCTGCTCGGAGAACAGTTGGCGGAAATCCCGTTCCTTCTCCCATAAACGACACACGGTCGCTAACATCCGTTCCATCGCCCAATCTACCTGTTGGCACAAAAAGCAGGTGGAGGTGCGTTCGTGTGCCGTCTTCGCTTGCTTTGCCGCGTTGGGACCGATGAGCGGGACCGAACGGAAAACATCCTTTTCGAGTTCCGCCAGATGACTTTCCAGCATCAACGCCACCCCCAAACGGTTGCGCTGTTTTAAGATCAGACGATAGTGATCGATGCAAAAACCCAGTTTGTTGGTTTCGATCCGCACGTCCGGCTCCATCATCGCCGCACCGGTAATGTACTCCGCTACCCGCTTTTCAAGCAGGTCGCGCATACGGCAGATGGGACACCCGTCTTTCGGCTCAAACACCTCGCTGACCGGTATACTGGTAATGTCTTCACGCATACGATCACACTCCTTTACAGTTCCAGTATACCAATCATACGGTATCAAAACAAGTTTTTTTGAAAAAATACGTATTTTTTCCCGTAACCCCTTTAAAAACGGGGAAAAAGGGTGTATAATAAGGGCAACACAATATAGGAGGTCTCAACTATGCCCCTCGTAAACACAAAAGAAATGTTCAAGAAAGCGTATGAAGGCGGTTACGCCATCGGTGCTTTCAATGTAAACGACATGGAGATCGTACAAGGTATCGTCGAAGCTTGTAAAGAACTCAACTCTCCGGTCATTTTGCAGGTTTCGGGTTCCGCCCGTAAATACGCGCATCACGCGTATCTGTACCATATGGTGCAGGCGGCGGTGGAAGAAACCGGTCTGCCGATCGCGTTGCACCTCGACCACGGTTCCAGTTTTGAACTGTGCAAAGAATGCATCGACGGCG
>CAYSPZ010000086.1:0-5966 GCA_964433065.1 uncultured Eubacteriales bacterium
CAGCGAATACTGTACGTATTCGCGAGTATTTTAACGAAGATGAAGCGGAAATCCGCCTTTTTAAAACAGGTTTGGATTACTCGCGCCACCTTAGTAAGCATTTTTGAGATGCTCGATCTTCAAAGCCACCAACGGATCTTCGGGGTTTGCCGTCACTTCGATCACATCGAAACGCGGTTGCAGAGCGGTAGGTCTCCACTGCAAAAAATGTTGCGCCGTTTTGAGGATGCGTTGTTGCTTTGCGAGGGTCACCGCTTCGCGAGGCGTATACAACGCATCGGGTTTTCGGGTCTTGACCTCCGTAAAGATAATATATGCATCATCAGCGGCAATTATGTCAATCTCACCGAAACGGCAACGGTAGTTTGCCGCGACGATATCATAACCGTTTTCCCGTAAAAAACGGGCGGCAAGCACTTCACCTGCCGCACCTTTGGATAAGGTTGCCATTTTCACACCTTATTTCAAGATCTTTTTCAAAAAACTCGGGCGGTGAATGGGCGACAACCCATATTCCGCCAGTCGTTCATAGTGCAGAGCGGTACCGTATCCCTTATGTTTATTAAACGCATATTGCGGATAGAGGGTATCCATCTCCATCATATACCGATCACGCGAAACCTTTGCCAGAACCGATGCCGCGCCGATACTGGCGGACAACGCGTCGCCCTTAATCACGTAGCGGGACGGCATCTGCAACGCAGGCGGAATGTGATTACCGTCGATCAGAGCAAGGTCGGGTACGACCGACAGTCCTTCCACCGCGCGGCACATCGCCATAAAAGTGGCTTGTAAAATGTTATGTTTTTCGATCTCTTCCACGTCGGCATACGCAATATGATACGCGAGTGCCGCGTCACAGATGCGGTCAAACAGTTCTTCGCGTTTGCGCTCGGTCAGTTTTTTCGAGTCGTTCAGTCCGTCGGGAATGCGATCGGGGTGAAACACCACCGCCGCCGCGAACACGGGACCTGCGAGCGGACCGCGTCCCGCTTCGTCCACACCGCACAACAACGCATATCCCTCGTCACGCAATGCCGCATCAAATTCCAGATTAGTCATACAATCCTCCGAACCGATCGAGCGGCGAGATGCGGAACACCGTTTTTCCGAGAATGTTCGCCTGCGGGACACAACCGAACGTACGGCTGTCCACCGAGCAGGAACGGGCACGGTTGTCACCCATAACGAACACGTAACCGTCCGGCACCTTGACCGCCTCTTCCATCGACTCGCGCGCGGTGGGGGCGGAAACATACGATTCCTCCAACGCGGAACCGTTACGGTATACCACACCGTTTTCGTCCACGTCGATCACGTCACCGGGCAAACCGATGATGCGTTTGATGAGCGGGGCTTCGTATCCTTCCTGCGTCAGTACCACAATATCTTCATAGGCGGGGGTATACGGAAGCCGTGACAACACCAACCGTTCACCGTGTGCCAGAGTACTCATCATAGACGTTCCGTCCACACTGACCAAACGGAATAAAAATGCAAAAATGAGTGCCACCACAACCAGCGCAATGGTGATCGCTTCCACCCACTCATACGCAATGCGCAACCATTTCTTTTTCGGTTTTACCGTTGTTTCTTCCATCTTGCTTTCCCCTTTCAACATTCAGTCACACTATCCAACGTGATCCGTCCGAGTTTACCCGCACGATATTCATCCAACAACATGACCGATGCGCGAAGTGTATCCACCTCGCCGCCCGAAATGAGCATTCCGCGTTTTCTGCCGATCAGTTGCAGTACTTCCCACGCATCGTCCGGCAACGTGCCTTCCAACTTATATCGGGAACGCAGTTGCTCTTCATAACCCGAGAGCAATACTTTGGTCAGTTCATACGCCAATTCTTCACTATCCAACACTTCGTCACGGATAGCACCGGTAAATGCCAACCGCGCCGCTACCGTCTGGTCTTCAAATTTGGGCCACAGGACACCCGGTGTATCCAACAACTGCACACCGCCGTCGATCACGAACCAATTTTGGTCGCGCGTGACGCCGGGACGGTCTTCCACTTTGGCTTTGCCGCCTTTTACCAGACGGTTGATGAGCGACGATTTCCCCGAATTGGGAATACCGACCACCATCGCGCGAACAGGCCGACCTTCCATTCCTTTTTGCGTCCACGCAGCAATCTTGTCCGCCAACACTTCGCGCATCAACGGTACGAACCGTTGAATGCCTTTTCCGCTTTTGCAATCGAGCGTCATTGCCGCATATCCCAGTCGACGGAATTCCTGTAACCACCGCGCGGTCGCGGTTTCATCCGCAATATCCGCCTTGTTTAACACGATCATTCGCGGTTTTTTTAAAAGTAATTCGTCCAGATCGGGATTACGACTGCTTTGCGGAATCCGCGCGTCCACCACCTCGACCACAATGTCCACAAGCGGTAACAACTGGGTGATCTTGCGTTTGGTACGTGTCATATGACCCGGAAACCATTGAATTGATTGTTGCATTCGTCATCCCTCCTATCCTTTCCATATACGGTAGTATACAACAAAAAAGGAGAAAAGCCAATGCTTTTCTCCTCTTTTTTTACATTTTTATTTAATGAGTTCCTTGACCTTCGCCGCTTTACCCACACGATCACGCAGATAGTACAGTTTGCTTCTGCGCACTTTACCGTGACGAACGACCGACACAGCCGCTACGTTGGGAGAGTGCAACGGGAACACACGTTCCACACCGACACCGTAGGAAACACGGCGGACGGTAAAGGTTTCGGCAACACCGCTGCCTTTTTTGGCAATAACGGTACCTTCAAACGCCTGAATACGTTCACGGTCACCTTCGCGGATCTTTACATCAACGCGAACGGTATCACCGATCTCGAATTTGGGAGCGTTCTCTTTTACGCTTTCTGCTGCAATGATTTTTAAAGCATCCATGGATATTTTCCTCCTTATTTCATCAGACATTCGTGCCGTAAACGGTAGAGGACTGTCCGCTCTAATGTCCTGCGCATGCGCCCGGCATTAATCCCCATCCTTACGTAAAACGCAAAGACGGCACACAGATACTGATATATTATAGTACGGTATTTTCAAAAATGCAAGACTTTTTTTGCTTTTTTGAAAAAATTTTTAAGCAAACACCGCGCCGTCCCGATCCAGCACCGCCAGCCGCCGTATAAAGGCGGTCAATTCTTCGCGGTCAGTCACCGTTTTCAGCGCCGTGATCAGCAGTGAGGGATTGATCGAATCGGTACTGTTACACGGTAAGGTGAGTTCCCACACCGTCGCGTCCCCCTGCTTTTCAACGTGACTGTCGGCATTATCCAACACGGGACGCAGATCCACCGTTTTCATCGTTTTCTTTTTGGTCTTCTTTTCCACCAAAATGCTCGGCATCGACAATAACCGCTCGACGTCGGTCGGTTCGCAATCCACCTGTAAACGGTAGACGGCGCGATCCACCTCCCCTGCTTTTTTGATCGCAGGAGCGGCATCCAGCACGCGCAATCCCGTCGGCATCACCGCGTCCAACCGTTCGACCAGTTCGGTCATCGGTATCGGCGTGTTCAGACGCACGTCCATCGTTTCGCGTTCGCCTTCGTACCCGAGCGACAGCGGCGCGGCAAAGGTGACGTATGGGTGTTTGTTAAACCCTTCGGTATACCAGATCGGCAACTGTGCGCGGCGCAGGGCGCGGATCATCGTACGGTTGAGATCCAGATGCGAGATATAACGGGCGGCACCTTTTTTGGAGAAGGTGATGCGCACCGTCAAAAAATCCTTAACGTCGTTCAACGCATAACCCTCCTTTAAAGCAGGTCGCACCGCAATGCGCACACTGTTCGCGGCAGTTGGGGGTGGTAACGCTCTGATGCGCCCGTTTGTTTTCTTCCATCAAAAACGTCTTGTTGACGCCGAAATCCAGATGATCCCACGGAAACACCTCGTCGTACGGACGACGGCGACACGCGTAAAAATCGGGATCCAGACCCACCGTTTTGAAACAATCCATCCACGCGTCGAAATCAAAATGTTCCGACCACGCGTCTAAATTAAAGCCGCGACGGAACGCTTCCAGCAGTACTGCACCGAGCCGACGGTCGCCGCGCGCCAACACCGCTTCCAAATACGAGGTCTTGGCATCGTGCCAACTGAGCGACACTTTTTTGGTGGTGACGTTTTCGACCAGATGACGTTGTTTTTGTTCCAACTGCGCCATCGTATCCTGCGGTTCCCATTGGAACGGGGTAAACGGTTTCGGTACAAAGCAAGACGCACTGACCGATACGTTGACCGCTTTCCCCTTCGGCTTGTCGGGGTTTTGATAGTAACAGTTGACGATCTTTTGCGCAAGTACCGCAATACCCGCGATATCCTCCAACGTTTCGGTGGGTAACCCTGTCATAAAATACAGTTTTACCGACGTCCACCCGCCCGAAAACGCGCGACGCGCCGTTTCCAGTATCTCCTCTTCGGTGAGGTTTTTATTGATCGCGTCGCGCAACCGTTGTGTACCTGCCTCAGGCGCAAAGGTCAAACCGCTGCGTCGCAACACGTTCAGGCGATTGGCAAGTTCTTCCGAAAACCCGTCGACACGCAAGGACGGTACGGTGATGTTGGTCTGCTTGTCCTCCGCCCAGTTGAGCAGACGGTTGAGCAACGGTTCGAGTTCGGTATAATCGCTGGTGGACAGAGAGGTAAGCGAAAACTCCTCATACCCCGTACTTTCGCACAATGCGCGGCTTTGTCGGTCGATGGTATCCACCGATTTTTCCCGCACGGGACGGTAGATGAATCCTGCCTGACAGAACCGACAACCGCGGATACAGCCACGGAAGATCTCGGTCATGGCGCGGTCGTGTACGATATCCACAAACGGCACCACAAAACGGTCGGGATAATACGCGGTATCCAGATCCTTGACGATCCGTTTACGAACGGTGGGACGAACGCCGTCCTGCGGGGTGACCGTCCGCACCGTGCCGTCTTCGTTGTAGTCGACCGTATACAGTGACGGGACGTATACCCCTTCGATCTGTGCCGCCGCGCGTAAAAACGCTTGTTTATCGTATCCGTTTTTCTTGTGTTCGCGGTACAGGCTCATCAATTCCAAATTCATCTCTTCCCCTTCGCCGAGCAGGAAGATGTCGAAGAAATCCGCGAGCGGTTCAGGGTTACAGGTACAGGGACCGCCCGCGACCACCAACGGCATATCGTTGCCGCGCTCACACGCGAGCAACGGGATCTTCGCGAGATCCAACATATTGAGAATGGTGGTATAGCACATCTCATACTGTAAGGTGAACCCGACGAAATCGAAGTCCCGTATGGGATCGCGGCTTTCCAGCGCGAACAGCGGTATGTCCTGTTCACGCATCAATTGTTCCATATCGGTGTCGGGCGCAAACACACGCTCACACCAAAAATCGTCCACATTATTTTTCAGACCGTACAAGATCTTAAGCCCTAAATGGGACATTCCCACCTCGTACAGATCGGGAAAACAAAAGGCAAAACGCACGTTGACCGTACGCTTATCCTTGACAACACTGTTCAGTTCTCCGCCGGTATAACGCGCGGGTTTCTGAACGCGGTCAAACAACGCTTCTAAATTCATAAAAGCCTCCAACATAAAACGGTATGACTGTCATAGCAGTCATACCGTATTATACCAAAAGGATTTGCGTTTTTCAACGGTTGTCCCGAAAAATGAGTAAAGAAATCAAATAGGTGCATAAAATCAGCAAGGAGAGGTTATACCCATCGCTCACAAACACCGCTACACCCAACACGGTGATCGGTAACAAGACCATCCACGATACCGTGTGCATCACGCGATATGCCGTTTGGGCGTTGAGTCGCAAACACAACAACGCGTATAATGCCTCGCCGCCATCGAGGGATGCGATCGGTAACAGGTGAAAACACCCCACCAACCCGTGTACCGCCGTATTAAGCACGTTTGCGCCCGACAGGTGCAGAAAGACGGCGCA
>CAYSPZ010000087.1:0-5948 GCA_964433065.1 uncultured Eubacteriales bacterium
ATACATATCGAGATCCAACGTGTTGTGATGGGTGATAAACGGACGGGCAGAAGCACCGCCTGCGATGGTATTGAGTACGGGGGTTTCGACTTCGATATACCGTCTGCTGTCGAGGTAGTTGCGCATATATTTGATGAACTGCGAGCGGATCGCAAAGTTGCGTTTCACCTCGGGGTTCATAATGAGGTCCAGATACCGTTGACGGAAACGGGTATCGGTATCCTTTAAACCGTGGAATTTTTCGGGTAACGGGCGCAACGATTTGGACAACAAGGTGATGGAGGTTGCGTGGATCGAAACCTCACCCATTTTGGTGCGGAACACGAAACCTTTGACGCCGACGATATCGCCGATATCCCATTTCTTGAAACCGGCATAGATGTCTTCCCCGACGTCGCCTCGACTGACGTAGACCTGCATACGACCCTCGGCATCGTGGATATCCATAAAACTGGCTTTACCCATAATGCGGCGGCTCATCATACGACCCGCGATGGATACTTCGTACGCGGGATCGAGGTGCAACGTCTGACCCTCTTCGGGCGGTTCGTTTTCGGCGAGATATGCCGCTTCGCGGCGCTCGTATTCGGCACGGGCATCGGTGGTGTAGGCGGTCACGTCGTATTTGGTGATCTCGTAGGGGTTCTCCCCCGCTTCACACAATGCCGTCAATTTATCACGGCGGATCTGTAACAGTTCGCTTAACTGTTGTTCGGTCATTTCCGTCGTTTGATTGTTCAGTTCACTCATATTCATTCTCCTCAAAAAAACGGGCGGGCAACCTTCGCCACCGCACCCGTTTTTGACGTTATTTCGTGATGTCGACCACTTTTAAAGTGATGACACCGCTGGGGATCTCCACTTCCACCATTTCGCCTTTACGACGACCGATCAGCGCTTTGCCGATGGGCGATTCGTCCGAGATCTTACCGTCGAGCGGATCCGCTTCGGTGGAACCGACGATACGGTAGGTTTCTTTCGTTTTACTGCCTTTTTCGCAAACGGTCACGGTGGAGCCGATGTGCACGTTTTCGGTGCCGATCTCGCTCTCGTCAAGAACGACCACGTTCTTCAATTGATTTTCAAGTTCCGCGATACGACCTTCAATGATGGCTTGTTCGTTTTTCGCTTCGTCGTATTCGCTGTTTTCGGAAAGGTCACCGTAGCCGAGTGCAACCTTGATCTTTTCGGCAACTTCTTTCCGTTTTACGGTTTTTAATTCTTCAAGTTCCGCTTCCAGTCGTTTGAGGCCTTCGTCGGTGATAACGGTTTGTTTCGCCATTCTTCTCAATCTCCTTTTGGAGTTATTATCTAAACTATTATACTCAATCACTTTTACAATGTCAAGTACGATTACGCAAAAAACAAGCGTCCCGCTGGGGACGCTTGTTAATTATTTTACGAGGCAGGTCCAACCGAAGGTGTCGTCGAGTTTTCCCCACTGGATACCCGTTAAGGTATCGTACAGATGTTGGGTAACTTCGCCGATACCGCCGTCACTGACGGGGTACTGTTTGCCTTGGTAGCAGAGTTCGCCGATCGGCGACACGACCGCCGCCGTACCGCAACCCCACGCTTCTTTCAGAGAACCGTCTTCCATCGCTTGTTTGAGTTCGTCGATACTGAGCAAACGTTCGCTGACGGTGTAACCCTCTTTTTTGAGCACTTCGATGCAGGATTTGCGGGTGATGCCGGGCAGGATCGAACCCGAAAGCATCGGGGTGACGATCTCGTCGTTGATGCGGAACATCACGTTCATCGCACCGACTTCTTCGATGTATTTACGTTCGACACCGTCCAGCCACAACACCTGCGAATACCCTTTTTGCGCGGCACGTTCGCCTGCACGGGTACTGGCAGCGTAGTTACCGCCGCATTTGGCATAACCGGTACCGCCGCGCACCGCACGGACATCTTCGTCTTCGATCATAATCTTGACGGGGTTGATACCCTCTTTGTAGTAACTGCCGACAGGCGACGCAATGATCACAAAAGTCGCGTGTTTGACGCCGTGAACACCGAGCGTTTCGTCGTTACCGTACAAGAACGGGCGCAGGTACAACGACGTACCGGGCGCAGAGGGTGTCCAATCCTGTTCGAGCGCGACGAATTGTAAGAGCGCATCCATCGCGTCGTCTTCGGGGATCTGCGGCAGGCACAGACGTTCTGCCGAATTGTTCAGACGACGGATATTCTCCATCGGGCGGAACAACTGCACCTGACCGTCCGCGCGGCGGTAGGCTTTTAAGCCTTCAAAGATCTCCGCGCCGTAGTGTAACACGGTGGCAGCGGGATGTAGCGGGATGGGACCGAACGGTACGATGCGGGCATCGTACCATCCCTTATCGGGCGCGTAGTCCATCATAAACATATGGTCGGTAAAGATCTGACCGAACCCCAGCGTACTGCTGTCGGGTTTTTCTTTCGGGCAGGTGGTTTTGGTGATGGTAATATTCATCCTTAGTCCTCCTTATAGTTCGCGCCGAGTTGCATGGCTTTGAGGTTGACTTCCAGCATATCGGCACGTTTGGCGGAGATCACTTTGCCGAGTGCGCGGCGCAGATCGTCTTCGTTGTCTTCGCCGAAAATGCTGAGCAATTTTCCTGCGATGATCATATTCGCCAAGGTGGGGGTACCGTTCTCGCTCGCCAAACGGGTGGCGGGCACGTAGTACACGGTGACGTCGTCACGCGCGACCTTGCGTTCGATGAGGGTGGAGTCGGCAATGATCACACCGCCGGGCACGACCGACGATTCGAAACGGTCGAGCGACGGCAGGTTCATTGCGACCAACACGTCGGGGTTGGACACGATGGGTGAGCCGACCGGCTCGTCACTGACGATGACACTGCAACTGGCGGTGCCGCCGCGCATTTCGGGGCCGTAGGACGGTAACCAACTGACTTGTTTGTCTTCCATCAACCCTTTGTAGGCGAGGAATTTGCCCGTGAACAGAATACCCTGTCCGCCGAAGCCGGAAAACAGATATTGTCTGGTCATTTCGTTTCCTCCTGTTCTGCCGAGCGATCTTTATACACACCGAGCGGATAGTACGGCAACATATTGTCGTCGATCCATTTGAGCGCCGCTTGCGGTGTCATACCCCAGTTGGTGGGGCAGGAAGAAACCACTTCGATCAACGAGAAACCTTTGCCGTCGATCTGGTTCTGGAACGCTTTTTTGATGGCGGCTTTCGCACGACGGATGTTTTTCACACTGTTGACGGTCACGCGTTCGAGGTATTCGGGACCTTGCAGTTGCGACAACATCTCACACACCTTTACGGGATACCCGCACAGTTGCGGGTCACGGCCGTACGGCGAAGTCTGGGTGACCTGACCGACCAGCGAGGTGGGCGCCATCTGTCCGCCGGTCATACCGTAGATCGCGTTGTTGATGAAGATCACGGTGATGTTTTCGTTACGCGCAGCGGCATGAACCGTTTCCGCCATACCGATGGACGCGAGGTCGCCGTCACCTTGATAGGTGAACACGATATGATTTTCGGGATCGGCGCGTTTGACACCCGTCGCAACCGCGGGGGCGCGGCCGTGCGCCGCTTCGATCATATCGCAACTGAAATAGTTGTATGCCATAACCGAGCAACCGACCGGTGCGACACCGATGGTTCTGCCTTCAATGCCCAGTTCGTCGATCGCTTCGGCGACCAGACGGTGGACGATACCGTGGGTGCAGCCGGGGCAATAGTGCATCGGGGCATCCGTTAACGCGTGCGGTTTATCAAAAACGACCATTACCGAGCACCTCCGTTCTCGTTTGCTTCCCGAATGGCGGTCAACACCTGTTCGGGAGAGGGGATCATACCGCCGACGCGATTACACAGCGTGACGGGAACTTTACATTCGGTTGCCAGACGAACGTCTTCGATCATCTGACCCATCGACAATTCGACACTGATGAACTGTTTGACCTGATTTACGGCTTTCGCAAAGGGGGCTTTCGGGAACGGCCACAAGGTGATGGGACGGATCAGACCGACCTTGATCCCCTGTTTGCGCGCTTCGTTGATCGCGTTTTTGGTCACGCGAGCCGCGATACCGAACGCCACGACGCAGATCTCGGCATCGTCCATCAGGTATTCTTCGTACATCGCTTCGTTTTCTTCGATGTAACGGTACCGTTCAAACCGTTCGAAGTTGTATTTTTCCAATTCTTCGGGGGATAAGAACAGGGAGTTGACAATGTTATGTTCACGCGCCATACCCGTACCGGTGGTCGCCCACGGTTTTGCGGGTGCGGGTTTGACTTCCAGATCCAGTTCGACCGGCTCCATCATCTGACCCATCGTACCGTCCGCCAGTATCATCGCGGTCATACGGTAGGTATCGGCGAGTTCAAAGCCTTTGATGGTCAGTTGCGCCATTTCCTGAACCGAGGCGGGTGCCAACACGATCATACGGAAGTCGCCGTGTCCGCCGCCTTTGGTGGCTTGGAAATAATCCGACTGACTGGGTTGAATACCGCCGAGGCCGGGGCCGCCGCGTTGAACGTTAACGACGAGCGCGGGCAGGTCGGCACCTGCGAGGTAGGACAAGCCTTCGCTTTTGAGCGAGATACCGGGGCTGGACGACGAGGTCATCACCCGTTTACCGGTCGACGATACACCGTATACCATATTGATCGCGGCGATCTCGCTTTCGGCTTGCAGGAAGGTACCGCCGATCTTCGGCATCCGTTTTGCCATATACGCGGCGATTTCCGTCTGGGGTGTGATCGGGTAACCGAAATAGTGCATACAACCGGCGCGAATGGCGGCTTCTGCGATCGCTTCGTTACCTTTCATCAATACTTTTTCTGCCACTGTACTCACCTCTCTACCTTGATAATGCAATCGGGACACATCATCGCACATGCCGCGCAACCGACACAAGCGTCCTGGTCGGTGATCTCGGCGGGATGATGGCCTTTTTTGTTGATCTTGTCGGGTGCCAACTGCAACAGATGTTTGGGACAAGCGTCCACACACAGACCGCATCCTTTGCAATTGTCGGTTTTAAAGGTTAATTTTGCCATCGGTCTTCGCTCCTTTTAACGATTTATACTGCTCTGCGTTGCAGATGCAACGGAAAGAGATTCGGGATGTGCGGTGAAAGCGCATCGTACAAGGATGCGTCCACCGTCGTCATCTTCACGGGTAAACCCGTAAGTGCCGCCGTTTGTTCGGCGTAGGGTATACTGTCAAGCACGTCCTGCGCGGTGGTTTGCGCGCCTAAATTGGAATTGTTGACGATGCCGGTAAAGGATATATGCGCCGCCGCTTCGATCTCGCGCATCACGTCGGCGGTATCTTCGGCGGTACGGGTGAGCGGACGGTAGCCGTTGATGACCATCCACATTTCATAATTGTTTTCTTCTAAAATGGCAGGTGCCAGTCTGCCGAGTGCCAACGCGCCGCGATCGTCACCGCCGACATCGATGATCACCGTCTGTTCACGGTTGTGAATGATGGAATACATCTCAGCGGGTAATGCGGGGATATCGACGTTGGAGTTGGCATAGTCGGAACCGATAAAGCGAATGCCGTTCGCGGTCAACTCCTCCAGACTGTCTTTACTGCGGAAATAGGGATTGACGATATCCAGGTCGGCAAGGGATACATCGGCGGTCTGCCGTTTGAGTGCAAGTGCTGTGTTGACCGCAATGTTGGTCTTGCCGCTGCCGTAGTGACCGGCAAACAACACGATCCGTTTATTGGGTAACATACCGTTGTCCCCCATCACAATTTATTGCGTTGGATCTTGCCGCTGACGGTCTTCGGAAGTTCGTCGCGGAACACGATCAAACGGGGATATTTATACGGCGCGGTATGTTCTTTGACGTAGGTCTGAATTTCTTTTTTCAGTTCTTCGGACGGTTCCACGCCTTTGGTCAGTACGATACTCGCTTTGACGATCTGACCGCGCACCTCATCGGGTGCGGCGGAAACA
>CAYSPZ010000088.1:0-4967 GCA_964433065.1 uncultured Eubacteriales bacterium
AAATACCCGAAATATCCCGCTTTAAGGCGGGTTCGGATATGTCGCGTTACCCTATATAGTATAACCGTTTTGTTGAGGTTTACGTATGAAAGTTGTATTTTGTTCGTTAAATTCACAATATATCCACTCGTCCTTAGCACCGTGGTGTCTGGCGGCGGGGGTGACGGCATATGCCGACGCGGCGGTCGAGGCGCAGGTGCTGGAAGGCACCGTCAACGAACCGTTATCGGCGGTGGTGGAACGATTGGTCGCACTCGCGCCCGATGCGGTGGGGTGTTCGTGTTATATCTGGAACATCACCCGTATGCGGCAATTGGCGGCGGCGGTCAAAGCGGCATTGCCGCAGTGTTTCGTGTTTTTCGGCGGTCCCGAAGTGAGTTATTGCGCCGAGACCGTTTTACGTGATCTGCCGTGTGTGGACGCGGTGGTATCGGGGGAAGGGGAACGTCCTGTGGCGGCGCTTACCTCTGCTTTATGTAAGGGCGAGGCGATCGACGGGATCGGCGGTGTATCGGTTCGCGACGGCGACCGCGTGGTGGTCGCCGCGCCGTATCTCACCGCCGAGATCCCGCCGAGTCCCTACACCGACGCGTATTTTGAAGCACTCGGCGGGCGGATCGCGTATCTGGAAACTTCGCGCGGATGTCCGTATTCCTGCGCGTTTTGTCTGTCGGGACGGTGCGGGACGGTACGTCAGTATCCGATGGAACGGGTGAAACGGGAGTTGTTGTTACTCGCAAACAGCGGTACCAAAACGGTCAAGTTGGTGGATCGCACCTTTAACGCTGACCGCCGTCGTGCGCGGGAGATCTGGGCGTTTTTGATGGAACAGTACGGTGAGGGTTTCCCGCGCGACGTGTGTTTTCACTTTGAGATCGCGGGGGATCTGCTCAACGAGGAAACGTTTGTGTTGCTGTCCGAAGCACCGCGCGGTTTGTTCCAGATGGAAGCGGGGTTACAGAGTTTTCACGAGCCGACCCTCGCGGCGGTACATCGCAAGACCGATACCGCGCGGCTGACGGAGAATATCCGCAAATTGATGGCGAGCGGGAATATTCATCTGCACATCGACCTGATCGCGGGGTTGCCGTACGAAACGGCGGATATCTTTGCCGACGGGGTGGACCGTGCGATCGCGCTGTCGCCGCACACCTTGCAATTGGGATTTTTGAAACTGTTACACGGTGCGCCGATGCGGGAAGACCGCGACGCGTACCCGTGTGAATATGCGGATGCGCCGCCGTACGAAGTGATAACGACCCCGTGGATGACCGCCGACCAACTTCGGCAATTACACGGGGTGGAACAGGCGCTCGACCGTTTGTATAACAGCGGACGGTTCCGTCGCACCCTCGCGTACGTGGTCGGGCAGACGGGTCTGTCGGCATTTTCGGTGTTACAGACACTTTCACAGGCATGTGAGGGACAGGATCTGTCCCATATCTCGCTTGACGCGTACACCGCGCTCGTGTGGGACGCGTTTCGCGTGATGGCGGGGGTGGATACCGAGCAGTTGCGCGACGTGATGATCGAGGATCGTCTGAGTGCCAACCCGTCGGCGATCCTGCCGCCGTGTTTACGGGTGCGAGTGGACGAAACCAAACGGTTGAAACGGTTAGCAGATACCGATCCGCGTTATGCGCGACCCGATGGGGTACGGCGCGGGGTGGCGTGTTTATCCGACGGGCGGACGCTTACATTTGCCGATTGTCACCGCCGTCATCCCGTGACGGGACAGTATACGCTTCGGTATTTTAACGAAGCGTGTTTGACGCGACCGTACGGTACGTTGTTGTTTGATCTGGACGGGACCATCACCGATCCCGCCGAGGGGATCGTCAATTCGGTCGCGTACGCGCTCGAAAAGTTCGGGATCACGGTGGAAGACCGTACTGCGCTGTTGCGGTTTATCGGACCGCCGCTGCTCGATTCGTTTCGTGATTTTTACGGGTTTACCGACGAGCAGGCGCAACAGGCACTCGGGTTTTACCGCGAATATTACGCGGTGAAAGGGATCACCGAAAACCGTTTGTATGACGGGATGCGGGAACTGTTACGCGACCTAAAACGCGGTGGGTATCGGTTGGCAGTGGCGACCTCCAAACCCGAATTGTATGCGCGGCGCATCTTTGATGCGATGGGGCTGACCGCGTATTTTGACATCATCGCGGGCAGTGATATGGCGGAAAAACGCGCCGATAAGGCACAGGTGGTAGCGTACGCGTTGGAACAAGCGGCGCTTGTCGATCGCGGTGAGGCATTGATGATCGGGGACCGTCGGTTTGACGTGGAGGGTGCCGCCAAAGAGGGGTTGCCCTGTGTCGGGGTATTGTTCGGGTACGGCGACCGCGAGGAACTGGAAACGGCGGGGGCGCGATATATCGCCGAAACGGTGGAGGATCTACGCAAATTGTTGTTATAAAACAAGCCGCACACGGTATTCTGTGTGCGGCTTTGGTGTTATTTCGAGAAATGGTAGCGGGTGACGCTTTCGAACACGTCGCCGCCTTTGAGGACGGTGGTGGGGAATTCGGGATGGTTGGGACTGTCGGGGAAGTGCTGGGTTTCCAGACAGAAGCCTTGGAAATGGTTCATCGGACCGCCTTTGCCGAAATCGCTTTCCAATCCGTTGCCGGTATACAGTTGGACACCCGGTTCGGTGGTGTAGCAATCCATCCGAATGCCCGAACGGGGGGAGTAGGCGGAGATCGCGTGGCGGTATTCCACCGTATCGGCGATGCAGAAGTTGTGGTCGTAACCGCCGCCGCGTTTGATCTGGGGATCGTCGGCGGCGATGTCTTTACCGATCGGTTTCGGCGAGGTGAAGTCGAACGGGGTACCTGCCACGGGGATGCGGTTGCCGGTGGGAAGTAACAGTTCATCTACCTCGAGGTACGAGTCGGCATTGATCCAAAGTTCGGTGTCGAGGATGTCACCGCCGTCGTACCCGTTTAAGTTGAAATAGGTATGGTTGGTGGGGTTGAGGACGGTATCGCCGTCAGCGGTGGCGCGGTAGGCGATGGCGAGGGTGTTGTCGTCCTCCACCGTGAAGGTCACGTCGAGGGTGAGGGTGGACGGGTAACCCATATCTCCGTCGGGGGACACGTACCGCATGGTAATGCTGTTATCCGACACGGCGGTCACGTCCCACACGTATTTGTCAAATCCGCGTTCGCCGCCGTGCAGGTGGACGCCTTCGCGTTCGTTGCAGCCAACGTCGTAGGTCTTGCCGTTTAACACGAATTTGCCGCCCGCGATGCGGTTGGCATATCTGCCGACGGTGGTGCCGATGTAGCCGATACAAGGGAAATAGTCTTCGAGGCAGGTGTGACCGAGTACCACGTCTTTGCCCTCAAACACCACGTTCGTGATGATGGCACCGTAGGTGATACAGGACACGGTCATACCGCCTTTTCCCGATAAGGTATATTGCTCGACGGCGGTACCGTCGGGCATCGTTCCGTACAGTGTTTTGTTCATACGATCACTCCTTTGTTTCAGTATACCGCTTTTCGGGAAAATGTCAATGATTCTTGACAGGGGAGAGCGGATGCGGTATAATAAAAGAACAAAAGTTCGGGAGGTGCGCCGCGTGGATCGCGTGATCTTACATTGTGATTGCAACAGTTTTTTTGCGTCGGTGGAATGCGTGTATCGACCCGAGTTGTGGGACGTACCGATGGCGGTGTGCGGCGATCCGGAGAATCGGCACGGGATCGTTCTCGCCAAAAACGAACACGCGAAAAAATACGGGATCGTGACAGCGGAAACGGTATGGCAGGCAAAGCGCAAGTGTCCTGAACTTACGTTGGTACCGCCGCATTACGATCGGTATGAGGATTTTTCAAAGCGGATCAATGCGATCTATTGTGAGTATACCGATCAGGTGGAACCGTTCAGTATTGACGAGTCGTTTTTGGACGTCACGGGCAGTCAGCGGTTGTTCGGGGACGGCAAGACCATCGCGGACACTTTACGGCGGCGGGTGAAAGAGGAGATCGGGGTAAGTATCTCGGTCGGGGTATCGTTTAACAAATGTTTTGCGAAGATGGGTAGTGATTACAAGAAACCCGACGCGACCACCGTGATTACGCGGGAGAATTATGCCCAAATTTTGTATCCGATGCCGGTGACCGAATTTCTGTTTGTCGGAAAATCGGCGGCGGAAACGCTGGGACGGATGGGGATCCGTACCATTGGGGATCTGGCGCAGACGGGACGGGAATACGTGGTGGCGGCGCTCGGGAAACTGGGTGGGAAATTGCACGATGCGGCGAACGGGTTGGATGACGAGGCGGTGCGCCGTTTTGATGATAAGCGCGAAGTGAAGTCGGTGGGGAACGGAATGACCTTTCGGTATGATCTGACTTCTGCCGAAGAGGTGCGTAACGGGCTTTTGTACGTTACCGAACCGGTGTGTGCGCGGTTGCGCAGCCACGGAATGTTCTGCAAAACGGTGCATCTGACGGTCAAGTACCCGTCGCTCAAAACGGTGACGCGGCAAAAGGCATTATCGCATCCAACCCGGGTGGTGACCGATCTGCTGGACGGTGCGTGGGAACTGTTACAGGAATGTTGGCGACCGGGGACACCCGTGCGGAGTTTGACGGTGACGGCGGGAAATCTCACGTATACGATGGACGAGCAGATGTGTTTGTTCGAGGACGATTCGCCCGAACAACGCGAACGTCGCGAACAGTTGGAGAGTGCGGTGGACGGGTTGCGGCGCAAGTACGGGAAAGCAAGTGTCAAGCGGCTCGGCGTGATGGAGTTTGATAATCAAAACGACGGGTGAGCGAAAATCCGCCTTCTTAAAACAAGGTTCGGATCAGCCGCGTCACCTTAAGGTGACAGGATTCGAACCCTGTCGTGGTTTCGCACGCCGCTTTTATCCGTGCGGCTTTGTGCTCGCTTTTGCAAGGCGACAGCCTTGCGGCAATCTCGCGCTTCTCCGCACGAAAAATTCG
>CAYSPZ010000089.1:0-4621 GCA_964433065.1 uncultured Eubacteriales bacterium
GTTCCGCCATATCGGGGTTTTTCTTTTGCGGCATAATGGACGAGCCGGTGGTAAACGCGTCGGACAGTTCGATGAAACGGAATTCCCAACTCGACCACAGAATGATCTCTTCCGAGAAACGGGACAAATGCATCATCAAAAGCGACAGCGCACTCATCAGTTCGACGCAGAAGTCACGGTCGGACACCCCGTCGAGCGAGTTTAGGCAGATATCGTCAAAGCCTAATTTTTCGGCTTCGAAGCGGCGGTCGGTGGCATAGGTGGTGCCTGCGAGCGCGCAACTGCCGATGGGTGACACGTTCATACGGCGACGGCAGTCCTGCAGACGGTCTTTGTCGCGCAGTAACATCATCGCGTATGCCATCAGGTGATGACCGAAGGTGATGGGTTGCGCCCGTTGCAGGTGGGTGTAGCCGGGAAGAATGGTGGCTTTGTGTTGTTCGGCGCGGTCACACAGCACGGTGATGAGCGCGGTGATCTGTTCGGTGACGGTATCGATCTCGTCGCGCAGGTACATACGCAGGTCGAGCGCGACCTGATCGTTACGGCTGCGCGCGGTGTGCAGTTTTTTGCCCACGTCGCCCAGTCGCGCGGTGAGTTCCTGTTCGACGAACATATGGATATCTTCGCACGAAAGGTCAAACGCGAGGGTACCGTTCTCAAGGTCGTCTAAGATCCCTTGCAGACCGTCGATGAGGATATCCGCCTGTGCGGGGTCGATGATGTTTTGTGCGCCGAGCATTGCGGCATGAGCCATACTGCCTTTGATATCGTGGCGGTACAGTTTTTGATCGAAATGAATGGACGAATTAAAGTCGTCTGCCAGTTGATTGGTGGCACCGTCGGTCCGTCCTGCCCATAATTTCGCCATAATGACACTCCTACTATCTACCACAAAACCGTCCTGCACCGTAACGTGCAGAACGGTTTGTAAATATTACTTTCCGTCGACCATTGCCTGGACTTTGATCGGCAGACCGTACAGGTTGATGAAACCTGCGGAATCTTTCTGATCGTAGTCGCTTTCGCCGAAGGTCGCGATCTCTTCGCTGTACAGCGAATACGGACTCCATACACCGGCATTGATCATATTGCCTTTGTACAGTTTCAGTTTCACTTTACCGGTCACGCGCTCCTGCGTCTTGTCAACGAATGCCGACAACGCTTCCCGAAGCGGGGTGAACCATTGACCGTTATACACCAGTTCCGCGAAGGTGATGGCGAGTTTTTGTTTCTCGTGCAGGGTGAGTTTATCCAGACAGATGGATTCGAGCACGGTATGCGCTTTGTACAGAATGGTACCGCCGGGGGTTTCGTACACACCGCGGCATTTCATACCGACCAGACGGTTCTCCACGATATCGATGATACCGATACCGTTTTTACCGCCGAGTTCGTTTAATTTGAGAATGATCTCTTTGGAGGTCATCTTCACACCGTCGAGGGCTGTCGGCACACCTTGTTCAAAGTCGAGCGTTACGTAGGTGGGCACGTCGGGCGCAGCGATCGGCGACACACCCATTTCGAGGAAGCCCTCTTTTTCGTACTGCGGTTCGTTGCCGGTATCTTCGAGATCCATACCTTCGTGGGACAGGTGCCACAGGTTCTTGTCCTTGGAATAGTTGGTCTCGCGGTTGATCTTCAGCGGAATGTTGTGCGCTTCCGCATAGTCGATCTCCTCTTCACGGGATTTGATATCCCACTCGCGCCACGGGGCGATGATGGGCATATTGGGCGCAAAGTGCTTGATGGCGAGTTCGAACCGCACTTGGTCGTTGCCTTTACCGGTACAACCGTGGCAGATGGCATCGGCGCCTTCTTTGAGCGCGATCTCCACCAAACCCTTGGCGATGCAGGGACGTGCGTGGCTGGTGCCGAGCAGGTATTCTTCGTACACCGCACCCGCTTTCATGGTGGGAATGATGTAGTCGTCAACGTATTCGTCGGTGAGATCGAGCACGTACAGTTTGGACGCGCCCGTCTTGATCGCCTTTTCTTCTAAGCCTTCCAGTTCGTCCGCCTGACCGACGTTACCTGACACCGCGATGACTTCACAGTTGTTGTAATTTTCTTTTAACCACGGGATGATGATGGACGTATCCAAACCACCCGAGTATGCCAGAACCACTTTTTTGATATCTTGTTTGTTCATAACGAACGCCTCCGTGAATAATTATTCATAATTATCGCTGATGTTTCGTATTATACCCCCTTTTAATAAGAATGTCAAGCAAAACGTTGCGAATATTTATACATTTTTTGCATATTTATAATGTTTGGTGATTTTCGACAAAAAAGTGGGAAATTCTGCTTTTTCTCTTTACAATTTGCCCGTATCGTGGTATACTTGTAGCAGTTTTTGGAGGTTTCGTTGACGAAGAGAGAACCGTTCGCACACACGAAACCGCTTTTTTATGTCTGGTAATGAGCGCCTTTTGCATAAAAGGGTGTTTTATTATAAAAAAATTAGGGGGTAGATTGTTTTGAAACTAACCTATGGAATTTCGGATAAGCCGAAATTCGGACAACTCATTGTATTTGCCATTCAACAGTTACTTGCCATTATGGCGGCGACGATTGCCGTTCCGGCAATCGTCGGCAACGGTATGACGGCTTCGGCTGCCTTGTTCGGTGCCGGTGTCGGCACAATCGTTTACCAACTTTTTACTAAGTTCCGCAGCCCCGTGTTCCTTGGTTCTTCTTTCGCATTTATCGGTTCGATGACGGCGGCATTCGCCGGCGGCGTTTCTGCATCGCTCGGCTATCTCGGTCTGATCATCGGTGCGGTTTTTGCGGGTCTTATTTACGTAATTATCGCTATCGTGGTCAAATGCGGCGGCGTCAACTGGATCAATAAGATCATGCCTCCCGTCGTCATCGGCCCGACGGTTGCGCTCATCGGTCTGTCTCTCGCCGGCGCGGCGATCAACGATGTGTTTTCTTACGGTGAGACGGTAACTTTCGGTTTGTCCAATTATTTCAAGATGACAACGAGCGCGTGGGCATCTTTGATCTGCGCGTTAGTGACGCTGGTAGTGGTCATCCTTTGCTCCGTCTATGGCAAGAAGATGGTTAAATTGATTCCTTTCATTATTGGTATCCTCGCCGGCTACGCGGTGGGTCTTGTGTTCACCTTGATCGGTCAAGCGACCGGTAACGAGGCTTTGATGATCATCGACTTTGCTCCGTTCAAGGCATTGGTTGCCGACGGTGTGAACCTGTCGACATTCCTGTCCGTTCCCGAATTCACCTTCCTCACCGCCATTGAGGGTGCGAAAGAGTTTAGTTGGTCGTACGTCGCGACGGTTGCGGTTGCGTACGTGCCGGTGGCATTCGTGGTATTTGCGGAGCATCTTGCCGATCACAAAAACCTGTCTTCCATTATCGAGGAGGACCTGCTGGAAAAACCCGGTCTGCACCGCACCCTGCTCGGTGACGGTGTCGGTTCGATCGTCGGTGCGATCTTCGGCGGTTGCCCCAACACCACCTACGGTGAGTCGGTTGGTTGTGTCGCGATCACTAAGAATGCTTCGGTCGTCACCATCTCCACCACGGCGATCATGGCGATCTTGGTTTCGTTTATTTCTCCCTTTGTGGCATTCTTGGATTCGATTCCCGGTTGCGTGATGGGTGGCGTGTGTGTCACCCTGTACGGCTTCATCGCGGTCAGCGGTCTGAAGATGATCCAGAAAGTGAACCTCGAAGCCAACAAGAACCTGTTCGTCGTTTCCATCATCCTCATCTGCGGTATCGGCGGTATGGCGATGAAGATCGGCGACGTTGCCATCACGACGATCGCGTGTGCGTTGATCCTCGGTATCCTCGCCAACGTGTTGCTGAGCAAAGGCGAAGATTGATCGTAAACTTCTCAAAATCCCTCCCGTCACGGGAGGGATTTTTTTGTTGTATTTTTCTCCTGCGTATGATATACTGTCTTGGCAATTTGTTTTTAAGGAGAACACCATGGACACCTTAACCTTGTTATTGATGGCGGTCGGTCTGTCGATGGACGCGTTTGCGGTATCCATCGGCAACGGTATGACGCTCGGGTGCCGCGCAACCGCTTCGCAAACGATGAAGATCGCGGGTGCGTTCGGGTTGTTTCAGGGGTTGATGCCGATGATCGGTTACCTGATCGCCGACCTGTTTGCCGCGCAGATCGTGATGTTTGATCACTGGATCGCGTTTATTCTGTTATCCTTTATCGGCGGTAAGATGTTATGGGAAGTGTGGCACGAATCGGACGATGAGCAACACGGCGACCCCACCCGTTTTGGGGTTCTGCTCGTGATGGCGGTCGCCACCAGTATCGACGCGCTCGCGGTCGGTGTCACGATGGCACTGAACCGCACGGGGTGGCTCGCGCCGTCCTACGGCTTTGTCGTCTGCTCTGCGGTCATCGCGGTGGTCACCTTTGCGTTCTGCACAATCGGTGTCAAACTCGGTTGCAAGACGGGCGCCCGTCTCGGTAACCGTGCACAGATCGTCGGCGGTCTGGTACTCATCGGTATCGGTATTAAAATTCTGTTAGAACATTTGCTTGGTTAAATAAAAAGCGCCCTGAGAGAGACACTTCGTAAAGAAGTTGTCTCTCTCGGTTTTTATTCCAACAAAACAAATG
>CAYSPZ010000090.1:0-4291 GCA_964433065.1 uncultured Eubacteriales bacterium
GCGGCGGGACAAGCCGATACACCCTTGATATTGCCAAAAACATCAAAGAACGCTACGGTGTACCCGCGCTCGAACACCTTACCTGCGTTTCGTCTACCAAGGAAACGGTAGATCAAAAGATCGAACAGATCATTGCCGCCGGTATCGAGAACGTAATGGCATTGCGCGGCGACATTCCCGCCGAACTCGAAAATGCCGACCGAAGCGGCTGGGATTACCGTCACGCGATCGATCTGGTTTTAGAACTCAAAACCGCCAATCCCGATTTTTGTATCGGCGGCGCGTGCTATCCCGAGATTCACCCCGAAAGCCGAAACCAAAAAGAGGACATCCAACGACTGAAAGAAAAGGTCGATGCGGGTTGTGATTTCTTGACAACGCAGATGTTTTTCGACAACAACCTGCTCTACAATTTCCTTTACAAGATCCGCGAAGCGGGGATCACCGTCCCCGTTATTCCCGGTATTATGCCGATCACCAACGCTAATCAGGTGTCAAGAGCGATCAAACTTTCGGGTTCGTTTATGCCGCAACGATTCAAAAGCCTTGTGGATAAATTCGGTCACGATCCTGCCGCAATAAAACAGGCGGGCATCGCGTATGCCACCGACCAGATCATTGACCTGTATGCCAACGGCATCACCAACGTACACGTCTATTCGATGAACAAACCCGACGTTGCGCGAAAAATTCAGGACAACCTGTCCGATATACTGAGAAAATAAGTTCCGTTCTGCGAGGTACCATATGAATTTCAAAGAGTATCTAAAACAAAATATCGTCCGTCTGGACGGCGGTATGGGCACCTTACTGCAACAGCAGGGTCTGCAAGCAGGTGAACACCCCGAACGATGGAATCTGTCCCATCCCGATGTGATCACCGCCATCCATCAAGCCTATTTTGATGCAGGCAGCAACGTGGTCTGCACCAACACGTTCGGTGCTAACATCTTGAAATTCGCGGACGATGAACTGGAACAGATCATCAAAGCCGCCGTTTCCAATGCAAATACGGCGCGGCAACGAAGCCACACCGATGCTCCCAAATTTATTGCGTTGGATATCGGACCGACCGGCAAACTGCTAAAACCGCTCGGCGACCTTGATTTTGAAGACGCAGTCGCCGTGTTTGCCGAAACGGTGAAACGCGGTGTCAAATACGGTGTGGATCTCATTCTCATCGAAACAATGAACGACAGTTACGAAACCAAAGCCGCCGTCCTTGCCGCCAAAGAAAACAGCGATCTGCCGATCATCGTATCCAACGCTTACGGCGAAGACGGCAAATTGATGACCGGCGCGACACCTGCAGCGATGGTCGCATTGCTCGAAGGATTAGGTGCCGATGCGATCGGTGCCAACTGTTCGCTGGGACCTCGTCAGTTACGCGGTGTGGCGGAAGAATTGCTGAAATGCGCCTCCGTCCCCGTCGTGCTCAAACCCAACGCGGGATTGCCGAGATCGGTAGACGGAAACACGATTTTCGACGTGACTGCCGACGATTTCGCCCACGAAGTCACCTCGCTCGTCAAGCAAGGCGTACGCGTGGTCGGCGGTTGTTGCGGTACGACACCGCAATACATTGCCGCCTTAACTGCGGCTCTTCACAACGTAAACCCCATCCCCGTTACCAAAAAAGACCTGACGGTCGTTTCCTCATACACCCACGCGGTAACGTTCGATGAGATGCCCATTCTCATCGGTGAACGTATCAACCCAACCGGTAAAAAACGGTTCAAGCAAGCGTTGATTGACAACGATATGGACTATCTGTTATCCGAAGGGGTCAACCAGCAGGAACGTCACGTACACATTCTGGACGTGAACGTTGGATTACCCGACATCGACGAGGTGCAACTGCTCACGTCCGCCGTGTGCGAACTGCAAGCCGTGCTGGACCTGCCGTTACAGATCGACACATCGAATATCGATGCAATGGAATCGGCACTTCGCCGTTATAACGGTAAAGCGATGATCAATTCGGTGAGCGGCAAAGCCGAAAGTATGGCGGCGGTGTTCCCGCTCGTCAAAAAATACGGCGGGTTGGTCGTGGCATTGACGTTGGACGAAAACGGTATCCCCGACACCGCCGACAGAAGAGTGGCGATTGCCGAAAAGATCCTGCGCACCGCCGCCGAATACGGCATCGACAAAAAGGATATCGTTTTTGACACGTTGGCGATGACCATCAGTGCGGATAACCGCGCCGCCGTCGCGACGCTTGACGCGCTTAAAACCATCAAGACAAAACTGGGTTGTCATACGTCACTCGGTATTTCCAACGTATCGTTCGGGCTCCCGAACCGTGACGCGGTCAACAGCGTGTTCTTTGCACTCGCGCTTGAAAACGGGCTTTCCGCCGCTATTATGAACCCCTATTCGGCGGATATGATGAAAACGTATTATACGTATAATGCGTTAAAGGGGTTGGATGAAAATTGCGCCGCATACATCACCGCGGCGGAACAGTTTACCACCGCAGCGGTGACGACACCCGTTCCTCAAAAAAACGGTATAGACGGTTCTTCCGAACTGCAACGCGCGATCATCAAAGGGTTTAAAGAAAAAGCCGCCGACCTCACAAAGAGCCTGTTGGCAACCGCACCGCCGCTTGACATCGTCAACGGTGAGGTCATTCCCGCACTCAACGTCGTGGGAAACGGCTTTGAAAAAAATACCGTTTATCTGCCGCAACTGTTAATGAGTGCCGAAGCCGCCAAAAGTGCGTTTGAGGTGATCAAATCATTTATGGCGGACGGTCAGACAGGCAACGATAACGGCATATTCGTGATTGCGACCGTGAAAGGCGACATTCACGACATCGGCAAAAACATCGTCAAACTGTTGCTCGAAAACTACGGGTTCCGCGTGGTCGATCTCGGCAAAGACGTGCCGCCCGAAACCGTTGTGGAAACGGTGGTCAAACTGCACGCGCCGTTCGTAGGGCTCAGCGCACTGATGACCACCACCGTCCCCGCGATGGAGGAAACCATCAAACAACTGAAAGCGCACGCACCGTGGTGTAAAACGGTGGTCGGCGGCGCGGTACTGACGCAGGAATATGCCGACAAGATCGGCGCGGATAAATATGCCAAAGACGCGATGGAAACCGTCCGTTATGCACAACAGAACACAGAAAAAGGGTGAAATATATGAAAAAAGCTAAGATCGGCATTATCGGTCTGGGCGGTGTGGCACACAACCGCCATTTCCCCGACCTGATCGCCAATCCCAATTGTGAGATCGTCGCGGTTTGCGATATCAACGAAGAGAAACTGAAAACGGTCGGTGATCGGTTCAGCTTAGATGACGCGCACCGTTTTACCGACTACCACGATCTCATCGCCTGTCCCGACGTGGATGCCGTTGAGATCTGCACCCCCAATCACCTGCACGTGCCGATTGCGGTGGAAGCGGTGAACGCGGGTAAAACGGTCAACATTGAGAAACCGCTATCGCTCGACCTCGCACATACAGTACCGTTGCAGGAGGCGTTGGCGGCGCATCCCGTGCCCAATATGATGTGCTTTTCCTATCGCTTCTACCCCGCCGTCCGTTATGCCAAACAAATACTGGACGAGCGAAAACTCGGCGACATCATCAGTGTCAATATTGAGTACTTGAAATCCACCGGTCTGAATGAAGGGCGACCGCTCGAATGGCGGTTTGTCAAAGAATATGCCGGTACGGGTGTGCTGGGCGATCTCGGTGTCCACCTCATCGACGCAACCGAATTTTTGATCGGTAATATCCGCAGCGTCAGTGCCAAAACGGGTATCGTCGTCAAGGAACGCAAACGTCTTGACAGCGACGAAATGGGCAAGGTCGAAACCGA
Organism: uncultured Eubacteriales bacterium; assembly: GCA_964433065.1. GTDB lineage: Bacteria > Bacillota > Clostridia > Oscillospirales > Acutalibacteraceae > RGIG3009. Next base: position 3,836 of record CAYSPZ010000090.1, read on the forward strand.
CGACTACTGTAATTTCCTCGCCGAACTGGACGGCGGTGTCGCGGCATCCTTTGCGATCACGCGGTGCGCACTCGGTCACAAAAATACCATCCGCTTTGATATTTTCGGCACCGACGGTGTTCTTTCGTTCAACTTGAACGACCCGACCATTTTGTCACTGTATTTTAAAAACGACGAACAAACACCGAACGGTCTGCAAACCGTTGCAGTGCCGCCCGAATTCTTTGTCAAGCAAGAAGACACCTTCGTTGACCTCGTGAACGGCAAGATCGGCGAACACCTACCCACCGTTTCGGACGGTATCCGTTGCCAACAGATCTTAGATTGTCTGTTATCCTCCGCCGAAGAAAAAAGATGGGTCGATATACCGTAAAAACACAAAAGCCCCTCAACAACGCATATAATGTGCCCCCTGTCAAGTAGACAGCGTAAAAAACAAAAATAATATGTTAATTG
>CAYSPZ010000091.1:0-4226 GCA_964433065.1 uncultured Eubacteriales bacterium
AGTTTCTCGTCCTATTCGGTTTTTGTTGATTTCTCCGATAAGAACATCTCGCTTTGTGTGCGGGGTGTTTTTGTTTCTGCACGGAGGGATTCGAACCCTGAGAGGGTGAGCGAAAAAGTGAGCATTGACCATAAGGTCGGTGCTCTCTTTTTCCGTGTTTATTCTTTTTTAAATTGTGAGTAGAATTTGTCATTGAATCGTGATATACTGGTTAAAAAGAATCTTCATTGGGCAAGTATTTGCCCAACCGCACTTGGAGGAATCACGCTATGGCATGGTACGATGAAGCTGTTTTTTATCACATTTATCCGCTCGGAATGACCGATGCGCCGAAACAAAACCCTTACGGTGAACCCGTACATCGGTTGAACACGTTGATCCCGTGGATCTCACACATCAAAGCGATCGGTTGCAATGCTTTGTATATCGGTCCGCTGTTCGAATCGGTCGGTCACGGTTATGAAACGACCGATTACAAAAAACTGGACAGCAGATTGGGGACAAACGAAGATCTGACCAATTTTGTGTCGGAATGTCATAAGGAAGGCATCCGTGTAATCCTGGACGGTGTATTCAACCATACCGGTCGTGACTTCTTTGCGTTTCGGGATATTCAGCAAAATCGGGAAAACTCCCCCTACAAAGACTGGTATTGTAACGTGAATTTCGGAGGAAACAATTCGTATAACGACGGATTTTCCTACGAAAACTGGGGCGGTTACGATCTTCTCGTCAAACTGAACCAGCACAACCCCGCCGTCAAAGACTACATCTGTGACGTCATTCGTTTTTGGGTGACCGAGTTTGACATCGACGGTATCCGCTTAGATGCGGCAGACGTGTTGGACTTTGACTATATGAAAGCGCTTCGCCGCGTCGCAAACGAGGTAAAACCCGACTTCTGGTTGATGGGCGAGGTCATCCACGGGAACTATTCGCGTTGGGCTAACGAAGGTACCCTGCATTCGGTCACCAACTATATGCTCCATAAAGCGTTGTATTCCGCGCACAACGACCACAACTATTTTGAAATCGCTCACACCATCAAATATGTCAGCGGTATGGTGGGAAAGGATCTGAACCTTTACAGTTTTGTAGATAACCACGACGTGGAACGTATTTACACAAAGTTGAATAATAAAGCGCATTTCCTGCCGGTGCATATCCTGCTGTATACTCTACCGGGTATCCCGTCGATCTATTACGGTTCCGAATTCGGTATCGAAGGGAAAAAAGAACAATTCTCGGACGATTCGTTGCGACCCGCGTTAAACTATGAAGATTACAAGGATGCCGTAACAACAAATCCTTGCACAAAACTCATTGCAACGCTCGGCAAGATCCGTCAAAACACACCGCTTCTCTGTTACGGTGAGTATCAGGAACTGGAACTGCAAACCACTCACTATGCCTATGCCCGAACACTGGGTGGAAAATCGGTCATCGTTACGGTCAACAACGGTGACACCGATATCGATATGAACCTTGCGTGCGGACCATCCGCAGAATACATCGGTGCGTTGTCGGGAGAGCATGTATGTGTAAATGGTAATCGCATTCAGGTGCGGGTATCGGCGAACTCGGGTGAGATCTGGATCCCCGCAGAATTTCACAACGAAAGTTTTGCACCCGTTAAAGCAATCGAGATCAAACAGCCGCCCAAACCCGTAGAAATTGTTGTCGAACCCGCACAACCGGAAATTGAAGAAGTCACGGAAGAAAAACCGTCCGTGGAAATAACGACGGATCCAAACAAACGATACGAAGATATGTCCGTAGAGGAACTGCAACAAGCCATTCTGCAAAAGATGCAGCAAAACGGACCGATCACCGATTATATGCTTAAAACCGTTCGCGAAAACACCCATCACGGATCCTTGGTGACCTGGGTCAAGAGTTTTAACTGAATATTCTGATTATAACAAATCCCCCTAACACGCAGAGAGCGCCGACTGTGTCGGCGCTCTCTTTTTGGTTACGGGATGGTTTTAAAAGTAAATCTGCAGCAATGTTGAACACTTAAGGTCAATATACAATATTTACCATTCGTCGTCCGGAAGGGCAATCCCATCGGTTGCTTCTTTTGAAACGGTTCCATTGGTCGTTGAACCGGTGTCGGTGGAAGTTGTCCTATCTTTCATATCTGTGTTCCCAGTAGATTCTGTTAACACCGTTTCCTTCGATGAAGGCAAATTTTCACTATTAATACCGGAAGTAGTTGCGTTCATATTTGTCGTTGTTTGAGATGACTCCTTGATAGGTTTAGTCTCTTGCCTTACAGATGAACTTACAACATCCGTTTCAGATTTTTGAGTAGAATCTTTTGAAGCAGTTGCACCGGTTTGGCTTGTCTTTTTTGTTATTTCCGGACCACTATCCGTCATCGTCGTGTTTTGGCTTTTCTCTACGGAGCCGGTGGTTGGCATTTTTCCGGTTATAGTGGTACTGCTTGATCTGTCGGTAATTGTTATGGTGCCGATTGCTAAATCAACCGTCGATGCGGTAGAACCATTTATGCGTTCACCATCTGTAGTGGGTGTACACCCAAGCAAAAACAGGCATACAAAAAGAACCGGCAGAATGACTTTTTTGATTCTTTCTCGCATAACATTACCATTCATCGTCCGGAAGTTCTATGCCTGCACTAGTAGTGAGAATGTCTCCCTCTTTAAATATGGTTACTTCTACGTTTGATTCAATATATTTTTGTTTTTCCATTTTTGAAATCCCCTTTTCAATTAACATAAGTATATGCCGACCTGCCATACTTCATCATCGCTTTAACTAAATCTGACAAATGCTCAATCGTACTGTCTTTTTTGCTATACGCGTATGATTCAATACTGTAACAAACCGTGTTGCTGACGGCAACGCCGTCTTTATACATTGTTAAATACACTATTTCACTCATTTGCCCTGCATTTAACCCACTAAATCGAACGGAATAGACACCGTCTTCTAACACGAAATTATTAGACGTGATATTCCACTCTTTCGTTTCGCTTGTGATCTTCAAACTCAGTGCGTCAATATCTTCGGCAATGAATTTAAATCTCATAGATACCGAATCATTTAGATTAAGACTTGCACCTTTCCAAGTAACGAGCGAATTTTCAACCGTCTCATAAGCGGTATTTAACGAATTGGACAGTGACGGTTCCTCCGCCGTTCCCCAAGAAAGTTGCGGCTCAGTTAAATTTACATTTACTAAATTATCCGTATTGTAATTTGTATACAACTGTGACTGTGCGCCATAATGTAAAAGGTCAACGAGTAATGTACGAAGCTCTGCGTAATCGTCTGCGGAGTATTTGTTCAATGTACTATAGCAGTATTCCGCAACGCTGTATTCTCTCGTTTCGCTGGCGTATTCCACACCGTTATATGTGGCGTAAAGAGTCGCAAAAATAGTATCATTCATTTGGTTAGGTGCAATATTGCGGAAACGGAATACATATCGTTCGCCTTCAACTGCATAAGCCTTAACCGTTGTTTTCTTACCACCGACTTCAAATACCACATACGGATTTGTATAACCCACCGTCTCAAACAATGCTTTATCTGCCTTATAGTTTATTGCCAGGTTGTGGTGTAAAGAAAGGGATGCTCCCTTAAAGCTCAAAGGAACAATTTCCTCTAATGCGGCCACACTGTTATTTAACAAATCAATCTTTGCGTCACTCAGTTCCGAAGTAATACCATCACTTAATGCATATCTGCATTCATCAATTATTTTTTGCAGATTTTCATAACTATTTTTTGTGTATTTTCCAGGCTCTATTGAAGATGCGTTTTCGATGGCTTTTTTTAAATTAAAATATGATTGATTGACTGTAAAGCTCGCACTAATATATACGTCTTCGTCCGGCATTATAAAACTTGAAACAGGAGAGTTACTGCTTAATAAAATTGGGGGTGTTGTAGTCCAACCTACAAAAATATTACCTTCTGGTATAACTGCGCTTATGTATACTCGTTGATTTACATATTCTCAAGGCGGTGGAACGAATCGAGCGAAGCTGTCACAACATTCGCGAGTACGCACGTGATTGCGACGAGTATTGAGGAGACCGACATGAACGAAACCGAACTTCAAGTCTTCAAAATACTCTTCAGCCGTTACTGCCGATGCGAAGTAAACGGTGGGCACTGTAGCGAGGGTGATTGCGAATTCTGCCCCGTTAACCAGGCCTACGAACGAATTTTCAACAGCAAGAAACAGGAGG
>CAYSPZ010000092.1:0-4009 GCA_964433065.1 uncultured Eubacteriales bacterium
GGTTAAAACGCCTGATCACCAAGCCCGATGACTCCCGTGGAGTCGTTATTCGGGTTCAGGGCGGCAGCCTGGTGATCGACCTGCATATCGAAGTAACCTACGGCACCAATATCAGCGCCATCGTCAAGAGCATCACGCATAAAGTCTGCTACACTGTGGAAGATGTCACCGGGATCCATGTGGCGGCAGTCAATGTTTTTGTGGACGGGCTGAAGAACAGCTGAGCGTCCCGGATTTCTGCGGCCGCCAGCCGCCTGAAGGAGTGCAGTCATTTTGATTAACGGAACCCTGCTGCGGGACGCGATCATCTCCGCCGCCCGCACTATCTCTAACCAAAAACAGAAAGTAGACGAACTCAACGTCTTCCCCGTACCGGACGGCGATACCGGCACCAATATGTCGATGACGTTGTCCGCCGCCGCGCGGGAACTTTCCCGTTTACCCGACCCTACCGTCAGCCAAACGGCGGACACTGCGTCCTCTGCGTTGTTGCGCGGCGCTCGCGGTAACTCGGGCGTTATCCTGTCCTTGTTGTTCCGCGGCTTTTCCAAAGGCTTAAAAGGCAAGACCGAAGCCAACGGTGCCGACCTTGCCGCCGCCCTCACTCTCGGTGTGGAAGCGGCATACAAAGCGGTTATGAAGCCCACCGAAGGCACCATCCTGACCGTCGCGCGCGAAGCGGCGGAAAAGGGTACCGTCGCGGCGTTGTCCGACTCCTCCGCACAAGCGGTATGGGCGGCGATCTGTGACGAAGCGGACGCTTCCTTGCAACGCACCCCCGACCTGCTCCCCACTTTGAAAAAAGCGGGTGTTGTCGACGCGGGAGGTCAAGGTTTCTGCATCATCATCCGCGCGATGCAAGACGTGTTTAACGGCGGTGCCGTGGTGGAAGGTGACAACAGCGTATCCGCCGCGCCGACCAAAACGGTCAGTGCCGCCGCATCGTTTGAGACCGACATCAACTTTACATACTGCACCGAGTTCATCGTTGCACGTGATAAAGATTGTGTCAAAGATCCCCTGCAATTGCGCGCTTATCTGGAATCGATCGGTGACTGTGTCGTGGTGGTCGACGATGAAGAGATCATCAAGGTACACGTCCATACCAACGATCCCGGCAAAGCGTTGTCCAAAGGTGTGGAATACGGTCAATTCGAAACGGTCAAAGTTGAGAATATGCGTATCCAGCACGAAAACGCAGGCTGGGTCGATACCCCCGAAGCCGCACAACCCACTCCCCCGCAACGTGTCGAACCCGAAGAACCGTTCGGTTTTGTCGCGGTCGCGGCAGGTGAAGGTCTGCACAGCCTGTTCACCGATCTCGGTTGCGCCAACGTCGTGTCCGGCGGTCAAACGATGAACCCGTCTACCGACGATATCCTGAACGCGATCGAAGCGACCCCCGCCAAGGTCGTCTACGTACTCCCCAACAACAAAAACATCATTTTGGCGGCAGAACAAGCCGTCCCGCTCGCGGATCGTCGCGTATGCGTGTTACCGACCCGCACCATTCCGCAAGGTATGGCGGCACTCTTAAACTTCGATCCCGACGCTTCGGTGGAGAATAACCTCACCACCATGATGAAAGCGGCGGATAACGTTACCACCGGTTCGCTCACCTTTGCCGCGCGCGACAGTGATTTCGAAAACCGCGCTATCAAAGAAGGTCAGATCTTAGCGATGGAAAACGGCAAACTCAGTTTTGTCGATACGTCCGTTTCAAAAGCCGTGGTGAAACTCACGAAGAACATCGTGTCCTCCCGCCGTTTGTCGGGCAAAGACGTGTCCTTCATCACCTTGATGTTCGGCGAAAACGTCGCCGAAGAAGAAGCAGAAGCAGCCAAGACCGCCATCGCCGCGAAGATCGGCAACAACGTGGATATCACCGTCATCAACGGCGGTCAACCTGTGTATTACTATTTTATTTCTGTTGAATAACGTTTGATTGACCGACGATGCCGATAACGGTATCGTCGGTTTTCAAAAGAAGGCAGGTGTACCGAATTGATAACCACCGAGACCCCGATCCGTTTTCTCAAAGGAATCGGCGAAAAACGCGCCGCACTCTTTGAACGGTTGGGCATCTGCACTGTCGGCGATCTGATCACCCATTACCCGCGCCAATACGAAGATTGGTCTGCCGTTTCCACCCTCTCCACCGTTACGTTCGGTGCGACCGCCTGCATCAAAGCCAAAGTCTTACAAAAACCGACCGAGCACTACGTTCGCAAGGGCTTGTCCCTCTATCGCTTTTCGGCTTCCGACGGCACGGGTGTTCTGTACGTTACCATTTTTAACAACAAATATGCCGCCGAAAAATTACAGGTCGGACAGGAATATCTGTTTTTCGGTACGATGGGCGGCACCTTCCGCCGCCCCGAAATGTCTTCCCCGCTTATCGAACCCGCCGAAACGGGTGCACGTATCCGCCCCATCTATCCGCAGACCGGCGGTCTTACCTCGCGTGTGATTGAAAAAGCGATCGGCACCGCACTTCTTGAACTGGATAAGCAACTGGATACCGATATTCTCCCCACCGCTTTGCGTCAAAAATACGGCTTGTGTACCTATCGGTATGCGATCGAAAACATCCATTTCCCCACCGATCAAAACGCGTTGATCGCGGCAAAAAACCGCTTAGTCTTTGAAGAATTGCTCGTTCTTCAACTCGGTCTCCTTCGTTTAAAAGGTCGCAGTAAAGCGATCGGCGGTGCCACACTCACTGCCGATCATTCGGACGAGTTTTCCGCACTGTTACCATTCACCTTTACGGGTGCGCAACGTCGCGCCGTGGCGGAATGCGTACAGGATATGCGTTCCCCCTACCCGATGAACCGCCTGTTACAAGGCGACGTGGGCAGCGGTAAGACCGCCGTTGCCGCTTGTGTTGCGTATTGTGCGATGCGTTGCGGATACCAGTGTGCCATGATGGCACCGACCGAGATCTTAGCCGAACAACATTTCCGTTCAATGGAAAAACTGTTCGCCTCCCGCGATGATATCCGTGTCGGCTTGTTAACGGGATCGATGACCAAAAAACAAAAACAAACCGTTTTAGACGCGGTGCAAAACGGCGAGATTCATTTCCTCATCGGTACACACGCACTGTTATCCGATACCGTGCATTTTGATAATTTGGGATTGGTCATCACTGACGAGCAACATCGTTTCGGCGTCCGCCAACGTACGGCTCTCGCCGATAAGGGGAACAACCCCCACCTGTTGGTTATGTCCGCCACTCCCATTCCCCGCACCTTAGCGCTGATTATTTACGGCGATCTGGATCTTTCCGTTCTGAACGAACTACCGCCCGGCAGAACCCCCATCGCCACCTACGCGATCGGAACCGATAAACGCGAACGCGCTTACGGATACGTCAAAAAGCACTTGGACGAAGGCAGGCAAGCATATCTCGTCTGTCCGTTGGTGGAAGAGGGCGAAACCGACTTAGTTGCCGCCGCCGACTATATGAAAACGTTGACGGACGGTCCGTTTAAAGACTATTCGATCGGGCTATTGCACGGCAAATTAAAACCCAAAGAAAAAGAACAAGTGATGCGCGATTTTGCCGAAAATCGCATCTCGTTACTGGTCGCCACCACCGTTGTGGAAGTGGGGGTCGACGTTCCCAACGCAGTACTGATGGTGATTGAAAATGCCGAACGATTCGGTCTCGCGCAACTGCACCAGTTACGCGGACGGGTCGGCAGAGGCAAACACGCGTCGTCCTGTATTCTGATCTCCGACGCGCAAAACCCCGAAGCCGTCGCTCGACTGAAAGTGATGTGCGATACCACCGACGGGTTCAAAATCGCGGACGAAGACTTAAAGCAACGCGGTCCCGGTGACTTTTTCGGCAACCGCCAACACGGTCTGCCGCAACTGCGTATCGCCGACCTGCTCACCGATATCCCCTCCTTAAAAGCGGCACAGGATGCCGCCGGTGCGTTGTTCCGTCAAGACCCGCAACTGAAACTCCCCGAACACGCACACCTCAAAACCGCCGTCG
>CAYSPZ010000093.1:0-3847 GCA_964433065.1 uncultured Eubacteriales bacterium
TACCACCTACTTTAACCTTTGTCAACACCTTTTTTTACTTTTTTTCGGTTTTTTTCAAAGTTCTTTTCAAAACAACACACGAAAAGGGCGGCAAACGCAACAAACCGTTGCCGACAACCCCGTCACCGAGTATATGCTCCGCCGCATTCCATTCCTCACAAAGCGACACCACCCGTTCTTCACCGACGGGGTTGACCGCGCACAAAACCGTTTCCCGCTCGTCGGTTCGCGTAAACGCGACGACGTTGTGCCGCTCGCAGATCACGTCGAGCGCCCCTTCCTTGAACACCGAACAGTCGCCGCGCAGTTTTCCGAGCGCCGCAAACCACCCGCGCAGTTCCTCGTCTTCGCGTCCCCACGGATAGGTGCGGCGGTTAAACGGATCGCGATACCCGTCCATTCCCGCCTCGTCTCCGTAATACAAGCACGGCACACCCGACAAACAGTATTGCAACACCCCCGCCAGTTTTAATAGCCGCTTCCCGTGTTCGCGTTGCTCACCGCACAGGCGTTGTTCCGCCTGCCAGTTGCGCCCCCTGCCGTTTGTCGGCTCGGCGACCAGCATGGTCATCGCGCGTTCGGTATCGTGGGTACCGAGCGAATTCATCAACAACCGCGTCACCTGCGGCGGATAGTTTTCCAGTACCGTCATCACCCGCTCGGCAAACAATGCCGCGTCACCGTACCGCACGAAATCGAGGATCGCCTCGCGGAACGGATAGTTCATCACACTGTCGAGTTGCTCACCCAGCAGATACCGCCGCCGATGCCCGTAACTGTGCTTGTTGCTGGCATCTTCCCACACTTCACCCAATACCAGCGCGTCGGGATCGTGCGCTTTCACACGCGCACGCAACGCTTCCAAAAACCCGTCGGGCAGTTCGTCCGCCACGTCCAACCGCCACCCCGCAATGCCGCAGGATAACCACTTGTCAAGCACCCCGTTTTCCCCCGTGATATAGGACAAAAACGCGGGATCCAACTCCTCCACTTCGGGCAAGGTCGGGAACCCCCACCATCCCGCATACTCGTGCGGCCACTGACGGAAATGATACCACGCACGATACGGCGAACACGGATCGCGGAACGCGCCGCCGTCCCCGTACCGCCCGTTCTTGTTAAAATACACGCTGTCCGCGCCCGTATGACTGAACACCCCGTCCAGCAACACGCGGATCCCGTATTTTTCGGCTTCGGCGGTGAGGTCTTTGAGATCCTCTTCGGTGCCGAGCATCGGATCAATTTTACGATAATCCGCCGTGTCGTATCGGTGGTTGGAATGGGACTCGAAGATCGGGTTCAGATACAAACAGGTCACACCGAGCGATTGCAGATACGGCAACTTTTGCGTGATCCCTTTCAGATCTCCGCCGAAGAAATCGTTGTTGCGCACCGTTCCCGTTTCATCGGGCCGCCACACCACCTCCTCGTCCCATTCACCGTGCACCACGCGGTCGTCGGGAATATCGGTCTTCGGCGCACCCGAACGGCAAAACCGATCGGGGAACACCTGATACATCACACCGCCCGCCAACCAGTCGGGTGTTGTAAACGCGCGGTCGTAGCAGGTGAGTTGCCACCGCCATTCCAATCGGTCGGACAGTTGCGCACACCCACCCCGTTCGAGCGAGAGATACCGTTTTCCGCCGTCGGTCTCCAATGCGAACCCGTACCAGTACAGATCGGGTGTTTCGGGGGTGAAATGACACTCCCACCATTCGCGGTCGTCACCTTCCATTCCCGCCCAGAACATCCCGTGGTACTCGTCCATCGCGCCGTCGCGACAGACCACCAAAAACGCACCCCGACAAGCGAGGTCGCGCGGCAGACAGATACGGAAATGAACGGGGGTATGATCCCCCACCGCGCCGAACGGGGAGCGGTAACGGCTATCACGGGACGAAAACAACATAGCGGATCTCCTCTTTATACAATATATTATAAGTATGCCATATTTTCGATTTGGATACAAGTATTGCTTGACGGTTTTTATAAAATAAGGTAAGATATAAGAAAAAGCAAGGGGGAATTCGCGTGGCAAAACCGTTTACCATCGGTATCGCGGGCATTACGGCCGAGCTGCACCCGTTATATCCGCACGCCGAAGAATATTGCCGCGACTATCTGGTCGATACCGATACCCCCGATATGATCATCCATTCCTCCGAATCCCTGATCGAAGCCGACCGCGATGCCGCGCTCTCTTTGTCGGACGAGCGCATCGAACCGATCAGTTTATACCGTCAGATCGCCGAACGGTTACCCGCTTTCGACGCGATGGTGTTCCACGGTGCCGCCATCGAATACGACGGCAACGCGTACCTGTTCACCGCGCCGAGCGGTACCGGTAAATCCACCCACATTCGGTTATGGCACAACTATCTCGGCAACGCGGTCAAGATCGTCAACGGCGACAAACCCATTCTGCGGCTGACCGACGACGGTGTACTGGTCTGCTCCACCCCGTGGGCGGGGAAAGAACGATGGCACCGCAACTGCTCGGTTCCGCTCAAAGCCATCTGCTACCTTGAACGCGGTACCACCGACCGTATCGAGCGGATAGAACCGAAACAGGTCGCAGAACATCTGTTAAATCAGGTATACCTGCCGCAAAACGGTGACGCACTGGTCAAAACGTTACAGTTGCTGGACACCGTCACCAAAACCGTCGCGTTGTATCGGTTACACTGTACGATGGAACGTACCGCCGTCGTCACGGCATTTGAGGCGATGGCGGGGATTCCGTATAAAGGAGAATAAGTATGAAGATTCAACAAGGATTTGTCTTGCGCGAAGTGATGGGTAACACGATGGCGGTCGCCACCGGCAAAGCCAGTCACACCTTTCAGGGTATGATCAAATTAAACGCCACCGCCGCGCAGTTGTGGAAATGGTTGCAGGAAGACACCACCGAAGCCGCCCTCACCGAACGGTTGTGCGCGGAATACGACGTCGATACCGACACCGCCGCCGCACACGTCAGCACGTTCTTGAACACCCTGCGGACGGAGGGTATTCTGGACGAATGAACACCATCGAACAGACCTTGCGCGATCACGGGGTGTTCGTCACCACCACCGTCGGTGTGAGTATGGAACCGTTGTTCAAAAACCGTCGGGATACCGTCGAGATCCTTCCCGTAACGGGACGGTTGTCGAAATACGACGTGCCGTTGTACCGCCGTCGTGACGAATACGTCCTGCACCGTATCATCAAGGTACTACCCGACTCGTACGTCATCTGCGGTGACAACTGCATCGGCAAAGAATACGGTATCACCGACGAGGATATCGTCGGGGTGATGGTCGCGTTTGACCGCAAAGGCAAACATTACACCGTCAACCATCTCGGCTATCGCCTGTATGCCCGCCTGCGGGTGGCGCAATACCCGTTGCGGTGGTTGTGGTTTCACACAAAATGTTTCGCCGCCAAACTATGGCATAAAATGAGAGCAAAGGGATAATCCCTTTGCTCTTTTTTACTTTCGCCCTGTCTGTACGGCAACTTGTTTTGCACAGACCAATTATCCACCGTCGCTTTTTTCTTCGCGCTGTTTGTACACACCAATGTGTTGTGTGTGTTTCGCCTCCCCTTGTCAGGGGAGGTGGGTCGCCGCGAGGCGACTCGGAGGGGTAGTTTTCTTTCGCCCTGTCTGTACGGCAACTTGTTTTGCACAGACCAATTATCCACCGTCGCTTTTCTTTTTCTTTCGCTCACTTATCAAGCCTCCCTCTGACGAGGGAGGTTTTCTTTCGCGCTGTTTGTACACACCAATGTGTTGTTCGTTTTTCAGCCTCCCCTTGTCAGGGGAGGTGGGTCGCCGCGAGGCGACTCGGAGGGGTAGTTT
>CAYSPZ010000094.1:0-3569 GCA_964433065.1 uncultured Eubacteriales bacterium
CGTGTACCGCCGTATTAAGCACGTTTGCGCCCGACAGGTGCAGAAAGACGGCGCACAGTAAATTTGCGAGCGGACCCGCCAACGATACCGCCGCCGCTTTTCGATACCCGACGGTCACGTCCGTCGACCGTTCCACACGGACACCGAATACACCAAAGACGATACGTGCGGGGTGTTCCCCCACCGCCGCCATCATCACGAAATGACCGAGTTCGTGTATGAGCGCCGCGAGCAAACACCACGTAGACAGCGGCGTATCGTCCAACGTCAACATCGCGACGACCGTTGCGGGAAACCACAGACTTAACCGACACTCGATCCCGAAAACACGCGTTTTAAGCATAACATTCAGCGGCGACCCACGCTGAGGGATCGTAGGCTACGTCGTCACGTTTTACCATAAAATGTACGTGAGGACCGGTGGAATCGCCTGTATTGCCCACCGTTGCCACCGTTTCGCCTGCTTTGACGGTCTGCCCGATCTCAACCGAGACCGTATCGCAATGCGCGTACCACAACTGTGTACCGTCTTTTGCGGACAGGACGAGATAGTTACCGTAACTATTGTCTTTTCCCGTCTGTAACACGGTCGCATCGCAGACCGCATACAACGGTGTGCCGCGCGGTGCCGCGATATCCACACCCGTGTGGAAAGCGGTACCGCCGCGCAACGGGTCGGTGCGGTAACCGTAATTGGACGTACGGGTACCGCCGTATAGCAACGGATACGGTTTTACGGTACTGGGTAACGGGATCGCGACCACCAACGCGGTGTCGGGCGGTAAGAATTCACCGCCCTGACCGTTTTGCACGTCGGTATCGGGTTTCAGTAACGTATCTTCGGTGACGGTCGTTTGGAACCACGTTTTCAGGTTGTCGTACACCTCACCGCCGACAAAGCGGAGTAAGAGTATCAACAATAACAGAACTCCGCCGACCGCCGTTTGTACCGCTAAGACGCTCCACTCTTTTCGTTGTCGTTTCTTTTGATCCATCATACGATAATACAGATCAGTCCGTTACAACCCTCGTTGATAATGCGTTCCAGCGTATCTTTCAGGCGCAGTCGCGCATCCGACGGCATATGGTACAGTTTGTTGTGTAACCCTTCGTTGACCAGACCGTGTAACGGTGTACCGAAGATGTTGGAATCCCAGATCTTTTGCGGTTCTTCTTCGAATTCACGCAACAGGTAGCCGACCAGTTCTTCCGATTGTTTTTCCGAACCGACGATCGGGGATACTTCGGTGGTGATATCCGCTTTCATCATATGAATGGAGGATGCCGTCGCGCGTAACCGCACACCGTAACGACCGCTCTGGCGAATGATCTCGGGTTCTTCGAGGCTCATTTCCTCCACCGTCGGCATCACGATACCGTATCCGGTGGTTTCCACCTGATCGAGTGCCGTTTTGATCTTGTCGTACCGTTTGCGGATATCCGAGAGTTCGGTGATACATGCCATCAATTCACTGTCGTTTTCAAGCGGCAGACCGGTGGTTTCGCTGAGTACCTGATAGAACAGTTGCGGTTTCATCGTGAGCGATAACACACCGCATCCTTCGCCCAGACGAATGGATCGTGTGGACACCGAGTCGATGTGTTCGCAGTGCGACAGACGGTCGCATACCGTTTGCAGTTCGCGGACCTTTTTAACCGAAGACGCGCCTTCGCGGACTGCGTCGATCACCGCGTTTTTGATGGGATGACCGTCCGAAAGTTTGACCACCCATTCGGGTAATTGCACACCGATCTCGCGAACGGGAAACTCAAACAGGATCTGTTCGAGAATGCGGTGGATCTCCGCTTCACCGATCTCCAGACAGTTGACGGGACAAACGGGAACACCGTATTCCTCGCTCATCTGTTGGCGCAATGTCGCGACGTCCTCGCCGTCGGGGTGGGTGGTGTTGAGCAACACCGCGAACGGTTTTTGCAGTTGTTGCAGTTCACGAATGACACGCGCTTCCGCCTCGGCATATTCCTCGCGGGGAATATCGGTGATACTGCCGTCGGTGGTCACCACCAGACCGATGGTGGAATGTTCGGTGATCACCTTTTCGGTGCCGACCTCCGCCGCCATATTAAACGGGATCTCCTCGTCAAACCACGGTGTTTTGACCATACGCGGCGCGTTTTCTTCGATGTAGCCGAGCGCCGACGGGACCACGTAACCCACGCAATCGATCATACGCACTTTCATATCCGCCGTACCGCCGACCGCGATGTTCACCGCCTGTTCGGGAATGAATTTCGGTTCGGTGGTCATAATGGTCCGTCCCGCCGCCGATTGCGGTAATTCATCGATAGCGCGTTCTTTGGTATATTCGCTGTCGATATTGGGAAGCACCAACGTATCCATAAACTGTTTGATGAAGGTGGATTTGCCTGTGCGGACGGGACCGACCACACCGATATAAATGTCCCCGCCCGTTCGCGTTGCGATGTCTTGGTATATATTTTTACTGGCTGTCATATGCGTTCCTCCGCTTACTTCGTTTTGTATATGCATATGACCCGCCCGCTTAGAATATGTCCGACAAACAGAAAAAAGCACCTTGCTTTCCAAACAAAAGCAAGGCGCTTTGGAGTATAATCAGCGTTGTACGCGACCGGAGCCGTCGCCGCCTGCCAGTTTTTCCACTTCGGAAACGCTGACGCGGTTGTAGTCGCCTTCGACCGAGTGTTTGAGTGCCGACGCGGCGACCGCAAACTCGATGGCATCCTGTGTCGATTTGCCGCTGAGTAACGCGTAGATCAGACCGCCGCCGAACGAGTCACCGCCGCCGACGCGGTCGACGATGTGCAGGTGATACGATTTGGAGAACGCGTATTCGGTGCCGTCGTACAGCATACCCGCCCAATCGTTGTCGCTCGCCGAGATGGACGAACGCAGGGTGATCGCGACCTTTTCGAAACCGAAGGTGTCAGCGAGTTGTTTGGCAACCGATTTGTAGCCGTCGTGGTTGAGTTTACCGCCGTAGATGTCGGTGCCTTCCGCTTCGATGCCGAACACGTCTTTAGCGTCTTCTTCGTTGGAAATACACACGTCAACGTACTGACACAGATCGGTCATAGCGGCGCGGGCTTGTTCGCGCGTCCACAGTTTGCCGCGATAGTTCAAGTCACAGGAGATCTTGACCCCGTGCGCTTTCGCCGCTTTACACGCTTCACGGCAGATATCGACCAGATTACCGCCGAGCGCGGGGGTGATACCGGTAAAGTGGAACCAATCGGCACCCTCGAACACGCTGTCCCAATCAAAGTCTTCAGGTTTGGCTTCCTGAATGGAGGAATGGGCGCGGTCGTAGATACACACAGAACCGCGTTGCGACGCGCCTTTTTCGAGATAGTAGATACCGACGCGTTCGCCGCCGCGCACCACGTGGGAGGTGTCGACACCGAAATAGCGAAGCGAGTTGACCGCCGCGTCACCGATGGCGTGTTTGGGAAGTTTGGTCACGTAAACGCTGTCCATACCGTAGTTGGCAAGGGATACCGCGACGTTGGCTTCACCGCCGCCGAAGGTGGCTTGCATCTGATCGTTCTGGAAGAAACGGTAGTACCCG
>CAYSPZ010000095.1:0-3332 GCA_964433065.1 uncultured Eubacteriales bacterium
AATTTAAGTTTTGGCGCAGTGTCGAACTGCCTTTTTCGATAGATGCCGTACCTGTGCGGCAGATTTCAAGAATGGTGTGATCCCGCATCAGTGAAATGAAATCATCCATTTTCGTACTGTTTCCGATGATGCGGAGTACGATGGAATCTTTGGAATAATCGATGGTTTCCGCCTTGAACGCTTCGGCTGCTGCGTGAATCTCATCGCGTGAAGACGGGTCGTTTTTGAGTTTTATCAGCATCAGTTCGCAACTCAAGGAATTGCTTGCGGTAAGTTCTTTTATGGAACATACGTCGGGCAATTTATAGAGTTGATTGATAAGTTGTTGCTTGCCGTTTTCTTCACCGTCAAAGGTGAAGGTGATACGGGAATAGTCTTCCGATTCGGTTTCGCTGGCGGTGATGGAACTGATATTAAACTGCCTTCTTCTGAACATACTTGTCAGTCTGTTCAGTACACCGAACTGATTGCGCACCAGTACGGCTAACGTATATCGGTTCATAATTCCACCTCCAATTGTGTGATAATGTCATCCATACTGCCGTTTGGCGGTAGCATCGGAAGAACGAATTCGTCTTTATCAATTTTACAATCGATAATATACGGACCTTCGGTTTCGAAGGCTTTGGTCAATGCCGCGTCCAATTCTTCGGGTGTGGTAACGGTTTCGCCGTCTGCACCAAACGATTTAGCGAAAGCGGCAAAATCGGTTTTGCGCTCTAAAACGGAATGGGAATAATGCTTATCGTAGAAAAGCGTTTGCCATTGGCGAACCATACCGAGTACGCCGTTGTTCATAATGATGACCACGACGGGAACGTTGTATCGGACGGCGGTCGCCAGTTCGTTCAAATTCATACCGAAACTGCCGTCACCCGTAACCAGCACACTGCGTTCACTCGTACCGTATGCCGCGCCGATTGCCGCGCCGAAACCGTAGCCCATCGTACCGAGACCGCCGCTGGAGGCAAACCGTCTTGACGTTTTGAAGTTCAGGTTTTGCGCCGACCACATCTGATGCTGACCGACGTCGGTACAAACGGCGGTGTTTTCGCCCAAGTGTTTATTGAGCGTCAGGATGGCTCTGCGAGGTGTCAAGCCCGCACGGTTATCGAGATAGGTTGCTTCTTCCCGACGGAAAGCATTGACCTTTGCCATCCACTCGTCTTTTTTGCTATTGCTGAGAAGCGGAAGAAGTTTTTGCAAGGTGAGTTTCACGTCGCCTCTGAGTCCGCAAACCGAGTTCACCGTTTTGTTCAGTTCCGAACCGTCCACGTCGATGTGAACGATCTTCGCGCCGACGGCAAATTTCGTGCGGTTGCCTGTGACACGGTCGTTAAAGCGGACTCCAAGCGAGAGGATCACGTCGGCATTATGCATCGACATGGACGATGCGAAGTGTCCGTGCATACCTTGCATACCTAAAAATCGCGGATGATCGGTGGGGATCGCTGAAAGTCCCATTAAGGAACAGCCGATTGGTGCATCGATCTTTTCGGCGAGTGCGAGTACTTCTTCCTGCGCGTTTGACGTGATCACCCCTCCGCCGAAATAGATAAAGGGGCGCTTTGCCGAATTGATGATCTTCGCCGCTTCTTCGATACGCACGTCTTTTGCGGCGTGGGGCGTTTCTTTTTCAACGGGTGCCTTTGGCTCGTATTCGCACTTTGCAATCTGAACGTCTTTTGGTACGTCAATCAGCACAGGTCCCGGTCTGCCCGATTTGGCGAGTTTGAATGCCTCGCGAATGGTATCTGCCAGATCCGGAACATCGCTGACAAAATAATTGTGTTTGGTGATCGGCAAGGTAACACCGGTGATATCGATCTCCTGGAAACTATCCGTGCCGATCTGCGTTGTCGGCACGTTACCGCAAATTGCGACCATCGGAATGGAGTCAAGATACGCGGTAGCAATACCGGTGACAAGGTTGGTAGCACCCGGACCGGAGGTGGAGATCACAACCCCGACTTTGCCCGTTGTTCGGGCATAACCGTCAGCGGCATGTGCCGCGCCTTGTTCGTGTGCCGTCAGCACGTGATTGATCTCATCTTGATATTTATAGAGGCTGTCGTATACGTTGAGTATCTGACCGCCCGGATAACCGAATACGGTGTCCGCACCTTGCTCGATCAAGGTTTTAACTAATATATCTGCACCTGAAAGAAGCATAAAATCACTCCTTTGTTAAGAAACTTACAATCTGGTCGCCGCACTGTTTGCAACCAACGAGAGTCATCCCTTCGCTCATAATGTCGGCGGTGCGGTAACCTGCGTCAAGGTATTTGGAAACGGCGCTTTCGATCGCGTCCGCTTCGTTTTCCATATCGAAACTGTATCGCAGCATCATCGCCGCCGAAAGGATGGTGCCGATGGGGTTGGCAACGTCCTTCCCTGCAATGTCGGGAGCAGAGCCGTGAATAGGTTCATACAAGCCGCAGGAAGTGGCACCCAAACTGGATGACGGGATCATACCGATCGAACCGGTAATCATCGATGCTTCATCCGACAGAATATCGCCGAACATATTCTCGGTTACGATAACGTCAAACTGAGCAGGATTCTTGACGATCTGCATGGCACAGTTATCAACGAGCATACTGACAAGTTCAACGTCGGGATATTCTTCGGAAAGTTTATGCATCACCTTTTTCCAAAGGCGGCTGGAATCCAGCACGTTGCTCTTTTCTACTGAGCAGAGTTTTTTGTTTCTCTTTCTTGCCGTTTCAAAACCGATTCTGCCGATACGCTCGATTTCGGCTTCGTTGTATGTCAGTACATCGGTGGCGGTGTCGCCCTTTGTTTTGTGTTCGCCAAAGTAAATGCCGCCGATCAGTTCTCTGACGATGATAAAATCAATACCTTCGTCTACGATGGATTTCTTCAAAGGAGAAGCATCGCTCAGTTGCCGCCAGATCTTTGCAGGGCGGTTGTTGGAATAAACGCCCATTCCTGCCCTTAGTCTCAAAAGTCCCTTTTCGGGGCGCATATGCCCCGGAACGTCGTTCCACTTGTTTCCGCCTACCGCACCGAGAAGTACGCTGTCGGAAGCAAGGCATTTGTTCAGTTGCGCTTGGGGCAGAGGGTCGCCGTATTTATCAATGGCACATCCGCCCATATCCACGTCTGTATAGCGGAAGGTGTGACCGTAAAGAGCGGCAACCTTATTCAGCACTTTGAGTGCTTCGTTTACGATTTCGGGGCCGATGCCGTCTCCACGGATCACCGCTACATTTTTAACCATTGTTTTCGCCTTCTTTCAAGGACTTTAAGAGTCCGCCGCTTTTGATAATATTTTGAATAAAGGGTGGGAAAGGCTGTGCCTTATAGGT
>CAYSPZ010000096.1:0-3262 GCA_964433065.1 uncultured Eubacteriales bacterium
ATACCCGAAACATCCCGCTTTAAGGCGGGTTCGGATATGTCGTGTTACCCTAGGGTATCTTCCATCATAGCACCATCTCACGGCAAAATCAAGAAAAAACAACGGTTACGCAGAAACAACTAATAAAAATTTTAAAAAGTATCTTGACAACGGCAAACACATCCAGTATAATAATTAGCGTCGCTTTGACAACAATATGCGGGTATGGCGGAATTGGCAGACGCGTTAGATTCAGGTTCTAATGGTCGCAAGGCTGTGCAGGTTCAAGTCCTGTTACCCGCACCAAAAAACGGCAGATTCCTATTGGAATCTGCCGTTTTCAACTAAATTCGGACGGAGGGAACATCCATGAACGAACATTTATCCTTTGCACGGATCGGTACGATGCCGCACAGAAGTTATTACATCCCATTTGCACCCGACGATGCGGTCACAGAAACGTACGGGATCGTCGACCGCTGTTCCAGTTCACGATTCACCTCACTCGACGGGATCTGGCAGATCAAGCAACACGATCACATCGACGATTTTGATCTGAATGAGAGTTTGGCAGCCGCCATTCCCGTACCGTCCTGCGTGCAGATGCACGGGTACGATCACATTCAGTATATCAACGTGCAATATCCCTTCCCCGCGATGTTCCCGCATACCCCCTACGAAAATCCTTGTTGGCACTATCGCCGCACCTTTGATCTCAACAAAAAGGCAGATGAGCGGTACTACCTGAACTTTGAAGGTGTGGACAGTGCGTTTTATCTCTATATAAACGGTACGTTCAAAGGCTATTCGCAGATCTCCCACGCAACCAGCGAATTTGATATCACCGACCTCGCGGTAAACGGTGAAAATACCGTCGACGTGCTGGTGCTCAAATGGTGTATATCCTCCTATTTGGAATGCCAGGATAAGTTCCGTTTTTCGGGTATTTTCCGTAACGTGTATCTGTTGACCCGTCCGCAGGAACACATCACCGACTACAAGATCGAAACCACCCTCGCCGATACCGACGGTATCTTGACCTTCCACAACCTGAGTCCGTTGCCCATCGAGGTCACATTCGAAGACAACACCGTTTCGGCCGCGGCAAACGAAAAAGCCGAACTGACCGTTCCCAACGTCAAACGATGGACGGCGGATGAACCGCATCTGTACGATCTCACCCTTCGCGCAAACGACGAAGTCATCTTTGAACAGGTGGGATTCCGCGAGATCACCATTGATGGTAAGGTGTTCAAGTTGAACGGCGCGCCGATCAAATTGAAGGGTGTCAACCGTCACGATTTCAACTGTGAAACGGCGGCAACGGTAAGCATCGAAGATCTGGTCACCGATATTCGGTTGATGAAAGAATTGAACGTCAACGCGGTCAGAACGTCGCATTATCCCAATCGTCCCGAATTTTATCTTCTGTGCGATCGGTTCGGGTTGTACGTGATGGACGAAGCCGACCTCGAAACGCACGGTATGTGTTTGCGCTACGGTGATTGGCGAGTCGAGGGGTGGCGCGAGTTTGCCGAAGACGAACGGGTCACCCCCGGCATTACCGACCGTCACTCGGCACTGGTGGAACGGGATAAAAACCGTCCGTGCGTCATCATCTGGTCGCTCGGTAACGAAGCATCGTTCGGCAAAGCGTTCTTTGACGGTGTGGCGTATATCCGCAGTCACGATCACACCCGTCCGATCCACTTTGAAAGTTTGCAACAAGCCGATCCGAAATATTACTACACCGATATGGTGGATATGGTCAGTATGATGTACCCCTCCCCCGCGACCATTCGCGAACAGGTGTTGAACAACCCGCAGGAAACCCGTCCGTTCGTTTTGTGCGAATACACCCATGCGATGGGCAACAGCAGCGGCGATATCGCCGAATACTGGGATATGATCTACCACAACGAACAAATGCTGGGCGGTTTCGTATGGGAATGGGCGGATCACGCGATCAAGACCGAGCAAGGATTGTTGTACGGCGGCGATTTCGGCGAAGACGAACACGACGGTAACTTCTGCGTAGACGGATTGGTCACCGCCGACCGCAAGGTGAAATCCACCGCACTGGAAATGAAAGCAGTGTACGGCGGTAAACTTCACTCCGAGATGCGCGACGTGGCGATCCCGACCGATACCGCAGCGCGCGCTGAATCGATTGCGATCAAAGTGAACGAGCACACGGGCGAGATCACGTCGATCCTGGCAGACGGAAACGAGGTACTGCGTACCCCGATGCATCTCAACATCACCCGCTACATCGACAACGACCGCGTGGTGGCACCGTTGTGGGATCAATACCGTCTTAAAAAATGCA
Organism: uncultured Eubacteriales bacterium; assembly: GCA_964433065.1. Classification (GTDB taxonomy): domain Bacteria; phylum Bacillota; class Clostridia; order Oscillospirales; family Acutalibacteraceae; genus RGIG3009. Next base: position 2,309 of record CAYSPZ010000096.1, read on the forward strand.
AACCACAGATCCTGTCCTGCGACAAGACAGAAAACGGCTATCGGTTTGTTGGTATGTTGGTCGCCAACTGTTGCGCGCCCGCCGTCCGTTATGAAACGGAATACACCGTCGCAGGAAACACGTTGACGGTGACGGTCGCGTACGAGATCGCCGACCACATCCGTCACCTGCCGCGTTTCGGTTTTGAGTTCGGTATCGACAAAGCGTATCATACATTCTCGTATATCGGATACGGACCGACCGAAAGTTACACCGACAAACACATTGCTTGCGAATACGGACTGTATACGGGTCGTGCGGAAAACAACTATGATCGCAACTATGCCCGCCCTCAGGAATCGGGCAGTCACTATGCGTGCCGCTATCTGTCGGTCAAAGATCTGTTCAAGGTAACGGCGGACAAACCGTTCTCTTGCTCGGTCAACCCGTTTACGACGGCGCAATTGCGTGATACCGCACACGACTTTGAGTTGCCGCAAAACGACTTCGTCAACGTCTGTATCGACCTTGCGATGCGCGGCATCGGTTCGGAGTCTTGCGGTCCCGCCCTTCCCCCGCAACACGAAGTCCCGAAAACAGGCAAACATACCTTTACGTTTACCTTCTGATACGAACAAAAAACGGCAGACAAGTACCCCTTGTCTGTCGCTTCATTTTTAATAATACGGCAATATGTTAACCTCGAACAGAGACGTTGGCTTTTTCAAAAACAACTTGATTTGCCTACTGCGTGGGGTGTATAATGAAAAAGTAAGTTTTTGCAGGAAGGGATATCAATATGAAAATCATCGATCTGATCACAAAAGACACACTCTCGTTGTCATTCGAGGTGTTTCCGCCGAAAACCGAAATGGGTTTTGAAAGCGTAAAGGTCGCCACCGAAGAGATCGCCAAACTCCGCCCTGCGTTTATGAGCGTTACCTACGGTGCGGGCGGCGGGACAAGCCGATACAC
>CAYSPZ010000097.1:0-3135 GCA_964433065.1 uncultured Eubacteriales bacterium
TAGCATATTGTCCTTGCAGAGGGACACTAAAAACTACAACTTTATTATACGAGGAGTAATTCAAATGAACGCACAAGAAACCAACATCCAACAAACAGCAACCCCGGTAGGACAATTGAAAACTGATCGCGGACTACTGAAATTCATTCTGTTTACCATCATCACGCTCGGCATTTATCCGTTCGTGTTCTTTTCCTCCATCTCGAACGACGTGAACGTCGTTTGCAGCCGATACGACGGGAAAAAGACGATGCACTACTGCCTGATGGCGTTTATTGTCGGTCCGCTCACGCTGGGTATCGGGTATATCGTGTGGGCGCACAACGTTTCCAAACGCATCGGCAACGAACTGAAACGTCGGAACATCGATTATTCGTTTGGTGCCGCTGATTATTGGCTGTGGAACGTGCTCGGCAGTTTGATCGCGGTCGGTCCGTTTGTGTATCTGTATAAACTTGCCAAAGCGATGAATTCGATCAACCAAGATTACAACGTGAACGGATAAACGTATTGAATACTTTTGGGGTTGCGACGTATTCTCTCCTGCGTCGCAATGGATACGGTTCGCCCAATTATGACAGTTTCTTTACAATCGTTGATTTTCATACTCACTTTGCTATACTGGATGCAGTGAGGTGAGGAAATGAATTTCTGGATCGCTGTTTTAGAACTGTTTGATTTGCAAATGACAAAACCCGGAATGTACGGTTGGTTTCATATCCTGTGGCTTATCCTTACCGCGGTCAGCATCGTTCTTCTTTGCCGTTACGGTCAGAAAGGGAATGAGAAACGCACGCGGTATATCGTACTGATCACCGCCATCATCGTCACCGTTTTGGAGATCTATAAACAGATAAACTATACCTTCTCGGTAGACGGGAACAGTATCGCCACCCACTTTCAATGGTACGCATTCCCGTTCCAGTTCTGCTCGATGCCGATGTACGTCGGTCTGCTGGCAGGTGTAGTCAAAAAAGCAAACTGCAAGACAGCCTGTACGCGTTTTTGGCAACCTACGGTGTGTTTGCGGGTCTGTGCGTGATGCTCTATCCCGTCGACGTGTTTTCGGGTACCATCGGCATCAGTATCCAAACGATGGTCTGCCACGGCTCGATGATCTCGGTCGGTGCGTATCTGCTGTACTGCGGTCAGGTCAAACTGCAACACAACACCATCTTAAAAGCCATGCCCGTGTTTGCCGCGGCGGTCGGTATCGCCGTTCTCCTCAACGAGATCGCCTATGTGACGGGATTATTGGAAGAACACACCTTCAATATGTTCTTCGTCAGTCCGCACTGCGACCCGTCACTTCCCGTGTACAGTCTGGTTCAAGCGGTCGTGCCGTACCCGTGGTGCTTGTTCATCTACATCGGTTGCTTTACCCTTGCTTCGTACATCGTGTTGCTGATCGCGATGGCGGCAAACAAACTGTTCGTAAAACAAAAACCACCGGTTGTTGAAACGATCCCCGCACAACAAGAATCAACCCTGTAATAAGAAGCACCTTTGGGCTGCCCAAAGGTGCTCCTTTTACAACAAAAAAATTTTCCGTTTGTTGAAAATTCAATATATTTTTTCAAAAAAGTGTATTATACTATATTCAAAGGAGTGGAACCGATATGAAAGTTGCCTTTTTTGATACGAAACCGTACGACAAACCGTCGTTTGACCGATACGGCGAACAATACGGGATCACCTTCAAATATTTCGAAACCAAATTAAACGCCGATACCGTCGATCTGGCGAACGGATACGACGCGGTATGTGCCTTCGTCAACGACACGGTGGATGCCGCCGTGATCGACCGCTTGAACGAAATGGGTATCCGCGTACTGGCACTGCGCTGTGCGGGTTTCAACAACGTGGATATGAAATACGCGTACGGGAAATTGCACGTCCTGCGCGTCCCCGCATACTCGCCTTACGCGGTCGCGGAACACGCGATGGCACTGTTGCTCACCTCCATCCGCCGTATCCATAAAGCCTATATCCGCTCCCGCGACTTCAATTTCAGTTTATCGGGTCTCACCGGCTTTGACCTGCACGGCAAAACGGTCGGCATCGTGGGTACGGGTAAGATCGGTCGGGTGTTCATCGACATCTGCCGCGGCTTCGGGATGAAGGTGCTGGCATACGACAAATTTCCCGCCCCCGACCTCGACAACGGCGATACCATTCGTTACGTTTCGCTTGAAGAATTGTTTGAAAACAGCGATATCGTGTCGTTGCATTGCCCTCTGACCGATGATACCTATCATATGATCGACGCTGCCGCGCTGGAACGTTGCAAAAAAGGCGTGGTCATTCTCAATACCTCGCGTGGCGCATTGGTTGATGCGGAAGCACTGCTCACCGCCATCAAATCCCGTAAAGTGGGTGCCGCGTGTCTGGACGTGTACGAGGAAGAATCCGACCTGTTCTTCGAAGACAATTCAGGTCACATTCTGGAAGACGATGTACTTGCGCGGCTCATCTCGATGCCTAACGTCATCGTCACCTCTCACCAAGCGTTTTTGACCGAAGAAGCACTCGACAACATCGCCGAAACGACGGTGAACAACCTGCACGAATTTTTCGAAACCAACCACTGTCCGAACGAACTGTGCTATCGGTGTGAGCAAACGGTGGATTGTAAAGACGGCAAATGCTTTTAATAATAAACCAAAATAAGGGGGATATACGATGAACATTACCAACGACATCCGTTACGTCGGTGTCAACGATCATAAGGTCGATCTGTTTGAAGGACAATATACCGTTCCCAACGGGATGTCCTACAACTCCTACGTCATCTTAGACGACAAGATCGCCGTGATGGATACGGTCGACGTCAACTTTACCCACGAATGGCTGGATAACCTGCAACACACGCTCGGTAACCGTAAACCCGATTACCTGATCGTACAGCATATGGAACCCGACCATTCCGCTAACATCGTCCAATTTACAAAGACCTACCCCGACGCGACGGTGGTGTCCTCGTCCAAAGCCTTTGCGATGATGAAAAACTTTTTCGGTACCGATTTTGCCGAGCGACGCATAGTAGTCGGCGAAGGAGATACCCTCGCGCTCGGTAAACACACCTTAACCTTTGTTACGGCTCCGATGGTGCATTGGCCGGAGGTTATAGTGACC
>CAYSPZ010000098.1:0-2817 GCA_964433065.1 uncultured Eubacteriales bacterium
TCCATAGCGTTTCTCTCCTTTCAACCGCTTACTTCGAACTCTTCGATCCCACGTGACCGCGGAACGTACGAGTGGGGGCGAATTCGCCCAGTTTGTGACCGACCATATCCTCGGTGACGTACACCGGAACATGTTTGCGTCCGTCATGCACCGCGATGGTGTGACCGACAAAATCCGGGAAAATCGTGGAAGAACGGCTCCACGTTTTGAGAATGCGTTTCTCACCGGCGTTGTTCATTTCTTGAATCCGTTTCAACAGCACGGGCTGTACGAAAGGACCCTTCTTTACGCTTCTACCCATAAATCTGAATCTCCTTTCGCTTACTTACCGTTGCGGCGCTTCACGATAAACTTATCCGAAGCTTTGTGCGTTTTACGGGTCTTGTAACCCAGAGCGGGTTTACCCCACGGGGTTACCGGGCCGGGACGACCGATGGGCGATTTACCTTCACCACCGCCGTGCGGGTGATCGCAGGGGTTCATAACCGAACCGCGAACGGTGGGACGCCAACCCATATGACGTTTGCGACCGGCTTTACCGATTTTCACGTTTTCGTGTTCGATGTTGCCGACCTGACCGATGGTCGCCATGCAGTTGAGCGCGATGTTACGCATTTCGCCGGAGGGCAAACGCACCATCGCCATATTGTTTTCTTTACCGACCAGCTGAGCCATCACACCGGCGGCACGAGCAAGCTGTGCGCCTTTACCGGGGTACAGTTCCACGTTGTGGATAAAGGTACCGGTGGGGATGTTCGCGAGCGGAAGGGCGTTACCGGGTTTGATATCCGATTCGGCACCGGCAACAACCTTATCACCGACCTTCAGATCCTGAGGTGCGATGATGTAGCGTTTTTCGCCGTCCTCGTACTGAACGAGGGCGATGAACGCGCTGCGGTTGGGATCGTATTCGAGGGTCAACACGGTGGCGGTCATATCCGTCTTGTTCCGTTTGAAGTCGATGATACGATATTTACGACGGTTACCGCCGCCGCGATGGCGAACGGTGATGCGGCCGTAACTGTTACGACCCGATTTTTTGCTCAACGGAGCGAGCAAACTTTTTTCCGGCTCCACTTTGGACAGACCGCTGTAATCCATAACGGACATATTGCGGCGTCCGGGAGTCGTCGGTTTATAAATTTTAGTAGGCATTCCGATTCACTCTCCTATTTCTTGGCTTTGCGGGACACTGCCGCGCCTTCGTTCGAAGGGGTGTCCCATACGTTGCCGACTGTCGATCTCTCCGCGGTTCTTTATCAGAACATACCGTCGAAGAATTCGATGGTCTTGGAGTCGGGTTTGAGGGTCACGATGGCTTTCTTCCAATCGGAAGTGTAACCTTCGTTACGACCCATGCGGCGCAGATGGCCTTTCATGCTGATGGTGTTCACTTTGGCGACTTGTACGCCGAAGATGGATTCCACCGCTTTGGCGATCTCAATTTTGTTTGCCGTGTCGGCGACACGGAAGGTGTACTTTTTCTCAGGCAACATCGACACCGCTTTTTCGGTGATGACGGGCGCTAAAATAATGTCACGAGCGTTCATTATGCGTACACCTCCTCGATTTTCGCAACGGCATCCTTCACTACGATAAAGGTGTCGCAGTTGAGGATATCGTATACATTCAGGGTGTTGACCTGAGCGGTCTTCACACCGGCAATGTTACGGGCGGAACGAATGACCGTGTCATTCATTTCGGGCAGGACGATCAACACTTTTTTACCGGCATTCAATGCGCTCAGCATAGTTGCAACGGTTTTGGTTTTGATCTCGTCCATTGTCAGACCGTCCAGAACCAGCATTTCGCCGGCGAGGACTTTGGCGGAAAACGCCGATTTCATTGCCAAGCGGCGAACCTTCTTGGGCAATACGTAGTTGTAGCTGCGCGGTTTCGGACCGAGCGCAATACCGCCGTGGGTCCATTGCGGAGCGCGGGTGGAACCCTGACGGGCGTGACCGGTACCTTTTTGCCGCCACGGTTTTTTACCGCCGCCGCTGACTTCGGCGCGGGTCAAGGTCGATTGAGTACCTTGACGTTGGTTAGCAAGATAGTTGACAACGGCGCTGTGCAGAACCGTCTGGTTGGGGTTGATGCCGAACACGTTATCGGCAACTTCCATACTGCCGGTCTGTTTGCCGGTCATATCAAAAATCGATACAGTAGCCATTACAAGATCCTCCTTCCTTAAGCCTTGATGGAGTCGGAGATGAGCACCAAACCGCCGTTGGGACCGGGAATGGCACCGCGAATGGCGATCAAGTTGTTCTCCACGTCGATTTTCACGACCGTGAGGTTTTGAACCGTCACACGTTCAGCACCCAGATGACCGGCGCCCTTCATGCCTTTGAAAACGCGGGCAGGGTCGATAACGCCTTGCGATCCGGAGTGACGGGCAACAGGCCCCGTACCGTGTGTTTCCTTTAAACGACCGTGGTTCCAGCGTTTCACAACACCGGCGTAACCTTTACCTTTGCTGGTACCGGTCACGTCCACCGCGTCGCCGTTTGCGAAAGTATCCACTTTCACGATGTCGCCCACGTTGTACGCGTCGCAATCGTCGAAACGGAACTCTCTGAGGGTTCTCTTGGGAGCGACGTCTGCTTTGCCGAAGTGACCCTTCATGGGTTTGTTCACTTTCTGAGCCGCTACGTCACCGAAGCCGAGTTGAACTGCGGTGTAACCGTCGTTCTCAGCGGTCTTCTTTTGCACAACGACGCAGGGACCGGCCTCGACGACCGTAACCGCTACGACATTGCCTTTTTCGTCGAAGATCTGCGTCATGCCGACCTTCTTACCGATGATGCCTTTTTG
>CAYSPZ010000099.1:0-2805 GCA_964433065.1 uncultured Eubacteriales bacterium
GGATCATCTGGTCGCCGGTGTAAGCGTGAACGGTGGTCATGATACCGCTCTGGATCGGCGCATAGTCGTTGAGGGCTTTCGCCATCGGCGCCAAGCAGTTGGTGGTGCAGGAGGCGGCGGAGATGATGTTGTCGTCCGCGGTCAGGGAGCCTTCGTTAACACCGAACACGATGGTTTTCAGGTCGTTACCGGCGGGAGCGGAGATAACCACTTTCTTCGCACCGGCATCGATGTGAGCCTGGCTCTTTTCTTTACTGCAATAGAAACCGGTGCATTCGAGAACAACGTCAACACCGATCTTGCCCCACGGGAGATCCGCCGCATTTTTCTCAGCGTAGATGGTCATCACTTTGCCGTCGACGGTGATGGTGGACGCTTCGTCGTCCGCCGTCACGGTGTGACCTTCATAACGGCCTTGCGCGGTATCGTATTTCAGGAGATGTGCCAACATGCTGGGTTTGGTCAGGTCGTTGATCGCGACGATCTCGTAACCCTCGGCATCGAACATTTGACGGAACGCCAAACGACCGATACGGCCGAAGCCGTTGATTGCAACTTTAACTGCCATAGTAAAATTCCTCCGTTTACATTATTTTCTTTTTATATATTACACCGTTTTCCAAAAATTTTCAAGGATTTTGAAGATTTTTTACGGTGCAACGCGCTTTTTGTCACTGCCAACAAAGAACTGCCGCAACAGCGAAAATTTTTGGCGAATATTTCTCAGTTTTCATCGTTCCCCATCAGGAACCCCGCCAAAATATCCTCCCATTCGAGCGGTTCGCGGGGATCTTTCGGGGACGGAGCAGCGGACACCTCGGTATAGTTCTCGGTTTCCGGTATGATCACGGTGGAAGGATCGGGCAGTAAAAACCGATCCTCTTCCTCTTCTTCGGGTTTCTCTTCGATCGGGGTATCTTCCGTCGGCTCGGGTTTGGGTTCGGGTTTGGATTCTTTCGGGTCGGGAGCAAACCATTGCCCCGCTACGAACGCGAACGCAAATACCCCGACCCCGAGATCCGGCGCTGTGACCAGATCGCACAGATGCGCCGCCTCGGTATCACCCGTCAGCAACAACACGGTACGCGCAAGACAGGCACAACCGGTGAGAATACCGATCGCCAACGCCAACCCCACCGTTGCGCGGGGATAGGCGTCGTCGGGTTTCGCGGCATACCGCGCAAAACAAAGGAAAAACAGCGCTTGACACAACAATAACAACAGATCGTATAACGACAGGAAAATGTTCGCCGAACCCATAAAAGAGGTTTCGTACCGCGCAATACGGATCCACGACCATACGATCGGCGCGAGCGCGAGGATCGCGTAAAGCGTACCGTTTACAGGGGTGGCGGAAGAGAACGGACAACGAAATCCGTATAACAGGAAAAAGACGCCCGACAAAGCCGAAAACACGATCAGAAGAATAAACAATACCGACATAACGGGGGTGTTTGAGGCACTCGGGAACGGTTGTGCGGCGGCAGAAAACCAATCGACCAACGACCATACCGTAAACGCAAGCAACGCAAATCCGGTGAACAGGGATGCCGCCGACGTGGCGGTGGCGGCGCTGCCGCCGAAGGTGCGCAACGGTGTTTTGGCTTTGCGGGGTGCGACAAAGCACAAAGCAAGCGATGCTACGGTCAACACGAGCAACGCAATATTCCAAACCGATGCGGTTTGATGGTGTGCGATAAGCGGCATCGCCACCGTGCGCAAGATACCCAGCAACACAGAAGCGGCAACGCACAAGGCAAAAATGCCTTTTTGGTGTTTCATAGGCGCCCCCAGAAAAGAAAATCAAATTCAAGGAACAGTATAACAAAAAATATACGGAAAATCAAGAGAGGTTATTGTCGGATTGACGATTTTTCAGTAAAAGGGATTCCAGCCACCCGTTTTTGAGTTTGAGCGAGAGATACCCGATCAGCGATACGACCGCCGCACCGACGGTGTCGACGACGAGATCGAGCATAGTGTCACGCAGGGCATCTCTGCCGAGAAATGCCGCGCCGTCCTGCGGTCCGAATTTCTGCATATTGGTGCCGAACAACCCGTCGGCACAGAACTCGTACACTTCCCATAACACGCCGACGGTCACCGCGAACGAGAGCGCGAACAGTGCCACGAACGCGGGGGAGAGCGAGAGCGGAACACGGGCGGTCTTATTGAGCAGGTTGACCACCGAAAACCCCAGCGCGCCGAGCATCACACCGCTGAACGCGTGGAGAATGGTGTCCCAGTGCGGAATGAGATAATAGAAGTTTTTGACCTCGCCGAGGTAGATGGCACCGTATAAGAACAACACGTACAAAATGACCATTTTCGATGGCACGAGAATGCGAAAACGACGTTCAAGCCAACTCGGCAACCAGATGGCAACCACACCGAGTAAGCATTGCAGTAACATCAGCACGTAATCGCTCTTGACGCGAACGTGGGGTTCGCTCGTTTCGGCAGGGGCGACGATCATCGCCACGATCACCCACGCGGCGGAGGCAACCAACGTGATAAGAACGGTGAAAAAGACCAACTTTTCACCGAGCGATGAGGAACGTTTGGACATAAAAACACCTCTTTCCAGTATGGCGCAATAGCACCATTATATACAAGGAAAGAGGTGAAAAGATGACCGATTTGTAAAAAGTTTGGGGGTGGATGCAGTTTTTCTTGACGAGAAAGGAAAAATATGGTATTCTTGAAATAAGAGGTGATCGTCTTCAAAAGAGCAACGTTCACAACACAAAAATTTATGCGCACGTGACCCAAGGGGGTTACGTGCGCTTTTTTATCTTAAAGGAA
>CAYSPZ010000100.1:0-2749 GCA_964433065.1 uncultured Eubacteriales bacterium
GATTTTGAGGGATTTGTGTTCAAGTTGGGCGAAGCAAGGCTTTCGCCTTGCGAGATCAAATTGGGCATAAAGGTCCAAAATATTCCGCTTTGCGGCAGGTTCGAGTGGGTCGTGTCACCTTAACCTCCCCCTTAAAAACCGATAGAGCCGCCCTGACGGCAGACCCATCACGGTATAAAAATCCCCGTTTAATTTCTCGATAAACCGCGCGCCGTACCCTTGTATCCCGTACCCGCCCGCTTTATCCAGCGGTTCGCCCGTCGCGACGTACTCGTCGATCTCCTCGTCGGCGAGGGGTAAAAAGGTGACTTCCGCCGCGTCGGCAAACCCGCCGCTCTGTGCGCCGTCACACAACCACACCCCCGTGATGACGCGGTGGGTACGTCCCGAAAGGGCGCGCAACATCCGTTTCGCGTCGTTTTCGTCTTTCGGTTTGCCGAGCACTTCGCCGTCCAGCACCACCGCCGTGTCCGCACCCAGCACCGCCGTGTCGGGGTGCAACGCGGCGATCTCTTCCGCTTTCCCTTTCGCCACTTGCACGATGGCATCTTCCACCGAAAGCGCGGGGTCGGCGGGCAGTTCACTCTGCGCGGGTAACATGGTGAACCGAAGCCCCAGCAATTCGCAAATTTCGCGGCGACGCGGTGACGCCGACGCTAAAATGATCTCTTTCATTCCTTTACCCAGCCTTTATCGTATAATCCTCTGGTAAATCCCGTCGCGGGCGGGGTCCCCCCCTCGCGGTATTCGCGCAAAATTTCGGCGATACGGTCGGGGGATTCGTCGGTAAAATGCAGGTACGCGAACGGGAAATTCTTCCAGAAATCGCGGTCGGCAAGGTACAGCGGTACGCTGTTGTGCAGTTCACTGCATCCCCCGTGACACATCACGTCAAACCGCACCCCTTTGCGGTCGACGAGCGTTCCGTGACCGCCGCACGCGGCACATCCTTTTGCCGCTTTGACGGGACAGTTGCGCAGTAACATCAGCGGTTGCCGTCCGTATACGAACAGACCCGTGCAACCCATCCCGTCGGCAAACGACAACGACGCACGGTGCAGTTCAAACGACAACACCGCCGCCTGCACACCGCTCTCGGCGGCGGCGGACAGTGCGCCCTTGTTGGTAATATGCATACTGTATCCCGCGACGGCGGGCAATCCCGCCTCACGAGCAAGCGGCAACGCACCCACCGTCCCACAAACGGCAAACCGCGCACCGTTTTCTTTTGCCGTTTTCAGTTGCTCGGCAATACGCCGCTCGTCGGAAAACATCCCGCGCGGGATCTCCACCCCGAACGGGCGATCGGTCTTCTCGCCGAGCGGCAACACGTAGAAGTCCGCCCCGTCAACGACGTGGGCAGACGACGGCACACGCGCGACCAGCCCGTGCAGTAACCCGTCGGGTAAAGCGGTGGGATCGGGTAACCTTCCCGCCGTTTGCGGAATCCCCCGCGTCCGCGCTTCCAGCAGACGGGTCAGTCCGTCACGGCGCAGAGCGTTCAGCACCGAAACGGGTACGCTCACCGCACCCTCAATATCGCAGTCGGCGGTCACCGTAAACGGAGTACCGCCGCTTTTTTGCAGTTGTTCGGCGGCGCGGTCGGGTGATAACGGTACCGATACCGCCGTTTGGGGGTTCTCCCCCGTCACCGTGACGGTGTGTTCGCCGTCGGTTACGGTGAGGGTGATCGGCTCACCAAGCCGCACGTGCAGACGCGCCGATACCGACACCGTCTGCCGTTCTTTATCGTATAACCGCGCAAGACGGGCGAATACCTTGCCGTCGGCGGCGGTCACGTCCTCGTACCGCCGAACCCCGAACATCCCGCGCCCCCGTTTTCCCGTCAGGTACCCGTCGGTAAACCCGTCGCGGGAAAACACCGCTTGCAGGTCGTGTTCCAACTGCGCGTCGGGTTCGCACCCGTCGAGCGCGCGGCGAAACGACGCGGTCGCCGCCGCCACGTATTCGGGACGTTTCATCCGTCCCTCGATCTTCAGCGAACACACACCCGCGCGTTTTAGGTCAACTAAATGTTCGCGCAGCGAAAGATCTTTTAAACTGAGTGCCGACGTAAAGTCGGTCCCGTCCACCGTAAACGGCAGACGGCAGGGTTGCGCACACAGACCGCGGTTGCCGCTTCTCCCGCCGAGTATGGCGGACAGTTCGCACTGACCCGACACCGACATACACAACGCGCCGTGTACGAACACTTCCAATTCGCAACCGAGTCCCCCGCACGCGCTTATCTCGTCGAGGGTCATTTCCCGTGCGAGTACCACGCGGGAAAATCCGTCGTCGCGCAACTGCCGCACCCCCGACGGGGTGTGACAGGTGAGTTGGGTGGACGCGTGAAGCGGCATCGACGGTATCGCGTGACGAATGGCACGCGCCAACCCCCGATCCTGTACGATAAGCGCGTCTGCCCCGTCCCGCGCCGCCGCAAAAGCGACCGCGAGGGCATCGTCAAATTCCCGTTCAGCAACCAAAATATTGAGTGCCACGTGTACACGGACACCACGCGCGTGACAGTACTTGACCGCCGCCGCGAGCGAACGTTCGGCATGCGGGTCGAGCGAGAAACTGTCGGCATGCCGCCGCGCGTGAAAGTCCCCCGCACCGAGATACACCGCATCCGCGCCTGCGCGGACGGCGGCGGTCATCGCCTCGTACGACCCTGCCGGTGATAATAACTCCATACTTAATCAAACCGCAATTGTCCCGCGCGCATCTGTTCACGCAGTTTTGC
>CAYSPZ010000101.1:0-2740 GCA_964433065.1 uncultured Eubacteriales bacterium
TGATGTAGATACCGTTGCGCTCGGTGAAGATGTAGGGCGCCATTTTGGGGTTCCAGCGGCGCGTTTGGTGACCGAAATGGACACCCGCTTCGAGCAGCTGTTTCATGGATACGACTGACATAATAAATCCTCCTTGGTTTTCACCTCTACGGGACTTGACGGACAAGAAATATTTTATCCGCATCTTCGGAACCGATCGATCGGCACCACCGAAGCAATACATCCCGTATGCATATTGCCGTAGTATTGTACCACAGTCTATTATAAAATGCAAGACTTTTTTTCGACTTTTTTAATTTCCGAACAGGTTGTGTAACAGACCGTTTTTGCAACGTTTTTTCGAACACGTACCGATCCCTTTCGGCGGTACGGGATGGTTCACTAAGATCGCGCCTTCCCCGATCACCTCGATCTCTTTCCACCCGATCACAATATCCTCTTCGTGACCAAACAACCCGAAACATTTCGGGCGCCCGTAAATGACGATCGACACCAGTTGCGCCGTACAGGTATCCACCTCTACGTCGTCTACACAACCGAGGCGCATCCCGTCACAAATGTTAATGACCTCTTTATCGTGCATATCCGTAATTCTGCAAAACATCGTATGCACCTCCCTTTGTCCATGATATGCGCCGACCTTCGGCGATAGAACTTCCGCTATTTTCCTGTTTGTCCGTCCGCAAAACAGTCCATACTGTCATCACGAGAGGATGTGACCGTATGTATAACAAAGTGGAGATCTGCGGGGTCAACACCGCCACCTTAAAAGTATTGAGCGAAAGCGAAAAAATGCGCCTGTTGCGACTGGTCAAAGAAGGAAACGAACAAGCGCGCGACGACCTGGTCAAGGGCAATCTGCGTTTAGTATTGAGCGTAGTACAACGGTTTACCCAGCGCGGTGAAAACTTAGATGATCTGTTTCAGGTCGGATGTATCGGTCTTATCAAATCCATCGACAATTTCGATATTTCACAAAACGTACGGTTTTCCACCTACGCCGTCCCGATGATCATCGGCGAGATCCGCCGCTATTTGCGGGACAACAACGCCATCCGTATCAGCCGCAGTATACGTGACACCGCCTACAAAGCAATGCAGGTAAAGGAGCAACTTACCATTGAGCGAATGCGCGAACCCACCGTCGAAGAGATCGCCGCCGTACTGCAACTTCCTAAAGAAGACGTGGTACTGGCACTGGAATCCATCGTCGATCCCGTATCGTTGTACGAACCCGTCTATTCCGACGGCGGAGACACCATCTACGTAATGGATCAGGTCGGTGACGAAAACGACGACCGCAACTGGTTGGACGAATTGGCACTCAAAGAGGCGATACGCGGCTTGAACGAACGAGAAAAAAAGATCTTAAATCTCCGCTTCTTCAAAGGTCTGACGCAGGTGGAAGTATCCGCCGAGATCGGTATTTCCCAAGCGCAGGTATCGCGGCTCGAAAAAGGTGCGTTGGATCGCATCAAAAGTCAACTTTAAGATTCCGCTTTTTCAATATCCTTGCGCAACCGTTTAATGATCTTCTTTTCCAACCGCGAGATATATGACTGTGAGATCCCCAGCATATCCGCGACCTCTTTTTGGGTGTGCTCTTGTTTTCCGCGTATACCGAACCGCAGTTCCATAATGGTCTGTTCCCGCGCCGACAACCGCGACACGCATTCCAGCAACACGTCCCGCTCGGCTTCCTGTTCCACGTTGCGGTTGACGATATCGGGATCACTGCCCAGAATATCCGACAACAGCAACTCATTCCCGTCCCAATCCACGTTAAGCGGTTCGTCGATGGACAATTCGTTTCGTTGTTGCGCGTTTTTCCGCAGATACATCAGTATCTCGTTCTCGATACACCGCGACGAGTAGGTCGCCAGTTTAATGTTTTTGTCTGCGCGAAACGTACCCACCGCTTTGATCAACCCGATCGTCCCGATTGAGATCAGATCTTCGATCCCCACACCGGAACTCTCAAATTTCCGCGCGATATACACCACCAACCGCAGATTATGCGTGATCAACCGATCCCGTGCATGGGGATCACCGTTCGCGGCTTCATAGATCGCCTGCGCCTCTTCCGCCGCCGACAACGGCGGCGGAAGAGTGTCGTTCCCGTTTATGTAAAAGACCGTTTCACCGCTCAGTTTGAGCAGTTTGACCACCTTGCGAACGACCCATTCTTTTAATGACATACCGCCGTATCCTCCCATTCGTTCCCGATCAACATATCGTATTCGCCCCGACCGAGCGAGTCACACAATGCCACGTACGCACCTGTGATCTCCCGTTTTTCTCCGCCGAACCGTTCCAATATCACCGTCTGAGGTCGAAAGGCGGGCAACAACCCGTTTCCGCCTACCGTGTGATACGGAATCATCCGTATACGGGGATGCGCCGTCGTTTCGGACAATGCCGCCTTGATATCTTCCCGTAAAAACGGATACGCGGTTTGCGTTTCCGTCACGATTACCGACGCGTTGGAAAACGGTTCACGCAAATGCAGACCCGTATCACACAGCGCCCTGCCGACACACTCCCCTGCCCCGTCGTTCCACCGTATACGGTATTCCCCGTGCGGCATTCGTTTTCGCGTGATACGTTCACACAAACGAACGACGGTGTAACTGATCACCGATAATACCGTTAACGCGATCGGCGAAATATCCGCATACACCATACCGTTGTTCACGACCACCCGCTCGTCCCCCGTCCACGACGACAACAACGTAACGAT
>CAYSPZ010000102.1:0-2727 GCA_964433065.1 uncultured Eubacteriales bacterium
TACCGTCGGGCAGGAACGGCATATCTTCACTGGGCAGAATGCGGGAGACAACACCCTTGTTACCGTGACGACCCGCCATCTTATCGCCGACGCTGATCTTACGTTTTTGTGCAATGTAGCAACGCACGACCATATTGACGCCGGGGCTGAGTTCGTCGCAGTTTTCGCGGGTGAACACTTTCACGTCCACGATGATACCGTATTCGCCGTGGGGGACGCGCAACGAGGTGTCGCGTACTTCACGGGCTTTTTCACCGAAGATGGCGCGAAGCAGACGTTCTTCGGCGGTGAGTTCGGTTTCGCCTTTCGGGGTGACTTTACCGACGAGGATGTCGCCGGAACGCACTTCCGCGCCGATGCGGATGATACCGCGTTCGTCGAGGTCTTTGAGCGCGTCATCGCCCACGTTGGGAATGTCACGGGTGATCTCTTCCGGACCGAGTTTGGTGTCACGGGATTCGATCTCGTATTCCTCGATGTGGACCGAGGTAAACACGTCGTCACGCACCACTTTTTCGTTGATGAGAACGGCGTCTTCGTAGTTGTAGCCTTCCCAGGTCATAAAGCCGATGAGCGCGTTCTTACCGAGCGAGATCTCACCGTTGCAGGTTGCGGGACCGTCGGCAATAACGTCTTTTTCTTCAACGTGTTGACCCACTTCGACCACGGGACGTTGGTTGATACACGTACCTTGGTTGGTACGGGAGAATTTGATCATTTGATAGGTATCGATCGAACCGTCGTCGTCGCGTTTGATCATCACGCGATCCGCGCTGACGGCGGTAACGGTACCGGCGGATTTTGCCAGCACGCAGACACCCGAGTCCACACCCGCTTTGTATTCCATACCGGTACCCACGATGGGGGATTCGGTCTTGAGCAGCGGAACGGCTTGCTTCTGCATGTTGGAGCCCATGAGCGCACGGTTGGCGTCGTCGTTTTCGAGGAACGGGATCATCGCGGTTGCGACCGACACGACCATCTTCGGCGAGATGTCCATATAATCGATCTTATCGCTTTCGATCTCTAAGAACTCGTCACGGTAACGGGCATTGACACGCGTACGGGCGAAACGGTTTTGCTCGTCGAGCGGTTCGTTCGCCTGTGCGACGATGTAGTTATCTTCCATATCCGCGGACATATACACCACGTCATCGGTGACGATGCCGGTTTCTTTGTCCACACGGCGATAGGGCGCTTCCACAAAACCGTATTCGTTGATACGGGCGAAGGACGCAAGATACGAGATCAGACCGATGTTGGGACCTTCGGGCGTCTCGATCGGGCACATACGGCCGTAGTGGCTGTAGTGAACGTCACGCACTTCGAAGCCGGCGCGGTCACGCGACAGACCGCCGGGGCCCAGAGCGGACAGACGGCGTTTGTGCGTTAATTCAGCCAGCGGGTTGTTCTGATCCATGAACTGCGAGAGCGGCGAAGAACCGAAGAATTCTTTGATCGCCGCCACCACCGGGCGGATGTTGATGAGCGCTTGGGGAGTAACGGTATCGAGATCCTGCGCCTGGAGGGTCATCCGTTCGCGGATCACGCGTTCCATACGGGAGAAACCGATACGGAATTGGTTTTGTAACAGTTCACCGACCGAGCGGATACGGCGGTTGCCGAGATGGTCGATGTCGTCGGTGGTACCCACGTCACGCGCCAGACAACAGACGTAGTTGATGGATGCGAGGATATCGTCCACAATGATGTGATTGGGAACAAGGTCCGCCGCGCGGGCGAGCAACGCATCGATGAGGGCTTGTTCGTCTTCGGCGGATTCGAGGATCTCCTGCAATACCGAGAAACGCACCTTTTCATTGATCGTTTTGCAGACCGCTTGGTATACCGTTTCATTGACGTAGCAAGCCAGATCGACCATACCGTTGGACACGATCTTCACTTCGAAGTTTTCGCCGTGTTCTTCCACCGACACGTAAGCGATGCAGACACCGGCATTTTCGATCTCGGCGGCGCGTTCGCGGCGGATGATCTCGCCGGCTTCCGCCATCACTTCACCGGTGAGGGGGTTGACGACGGGACGGCTCAGACGCTGACCCGCAAGGCGGTTGGCGATGCCGAGTTTTTTATTGTATTTATAGCGGCCCACGCGGGACAGGTCGTACCGACGGGGGTCAAAGAAGAGGTTTTCGAGGTGTTGTTGCGAGTTTTCGAGGGTGAGCGGTTCACCGGGACGCAACTTACGATACACTTCGAGCAACGCTTCTTCGGTGTTCTTGGTGGTATCTTTTTCGATGGTAGCAAGGATCCGCGCATCTTCGCCGAAGAATTCGAGCAACTGCGCATCCGAACCGAGACCCAATGCACGGGCAAAGACGGTGACGGGGATCTTGCGGTTTTTGTCGATACGGACGTAGAACACGTCGGACGAGTCGGTCTCGTATTCGAGCCACGCGCCGCGGTTGGGAATGACCGTGGAGGTGAACAGTTTTTTACCCGTCCCGTCATAGGTCATATCGTAATACACACCGGGCGAACGCACGAGTTGCGATACGATAACGCGTTCCGCACCGTTGATAACAAAGGTACCGCTTTCGGTCATGAGCGGGAAGTCGCCCATAAACACTTCGGATTCTTTGATCTCGCCCGTTTCTTTATTGATAAGACGCGCGCGCACGCGTAAGGGAGCGGCGTAGGTAACGTCACGTTCCCTGCACTCCTCAACCGTGTACTTCGGCGTTTCATCCAGCCGGTAGTCCAAAAACT
>CAYSPZ010000103.1:0-2627 GCA_964433065.1 uncultured Eubacteriales bacterium
CCACTGACGAAATCAAAGATTTCGAGTGTCACTTATCCCCTTACACAGGGGAGGCTTAAAAAGCGTTGCCGCACAGGCAGGGCGAACTTAAAAAGAAAAGCGACTGAGGATAATTTGTTTGTGCGGAACAAGTTGCCGTACAGACAGGGCGAAGGAAAAGCGGGTCAAGGCGGAATGTCTTGACCTGCCGTTTTGTTTTTGGTACAATGAGGGGTAGGGGTTCTACGATTAGATGTAGTGGCAATCTCTTCGGATTAGTCTTAGTGGCAACCCCTTCGTCACGGCAGAGCCGTGACACCTCCCCTTGCACAGGGGAGGCGTAAACAGGGGCGGAAAAGGAGCGAAGAGTATGGAATTTTTGAAATTTTTGGAAGGGATCAGGGCGCCGTTTTTGGACGAGGTTTTCTCGATCGTCACCCGTTTCGGTGAAGAGACCATCTTCATCGTGGTGGGGTTGTTCTTATTCTGGTGCGTAGACAAGAAAAAGGGATATTACCTGCTCACCGTCGGGTTTACGGGGATTATCCTCAACCAATTTTTGAAGTTGTTATTCCGCATTCCGCGTCCGTGGGTGAGGGACCCGTCCTTCACCATCGTGGAGAGCGCGCGTGCGGAAGCGACGGGGTACTCGTTCCCGAGCGGACACACCCAATCGGCGGTGGGGACGTTCGGCAGTATCGGGCGGATGTTCCGCAACGTTTGGTTGCGGGTGATCTGTGTGGTACTGTGCTTGTTAGTCCCGTTATCCCGTATGTATCTGGGTGTTCACACCCCTGCGGATGTGGGGGTATCCTTCGTCATTGCGGTGGTGTTGGTATTCGGGTTGTACCCGCTCATTGCCGCGTGCGCCGACTGTCCCCGTCGGATGCGGTGGGTGCTGGGAGCGCTGACCGCGTTGTCGGTGGCATTTTTGGTATTCGTGCTGGTATTCCCGTTCCCGTCGGACATTGACGCGTACAACTACGAACACGGTGTGCAGAACGCGTACAAGATGCTCGGGTGTATGGTCGGGTTATGGATTTCGTACGAGTTTGACATGCGGTATATGAAATTCGAGACGAGCGCGGTCTGGTGGGTACAGATTTTGAAACTGGTCGGCGGCATGGTACCGGTATTGCTGGTGAAAAGTTTGCTGAAATCCCCGCTGTACGCGCTGTGCGGCGGAAATCCCGTCGCGGATGGGATCCGGTATTTCCTGCTGGTATTGGTTGCGGCGGGGATCTGGCCGCTGACGTTCCAATTCTTTACAAAAATTGGTACAAAAAAGGGGACAACCCCTTGCGTTTATGAAGAAAAGAGCGTATAATATTTCTGTTAATATTTCCCGAAAGGAGATTCAATATGAACTATTCTCACGAAGTTGAACAAATGTGTGTAGTGAAAAAAGGTCCGCATCACGGACCTGCGCCCATTCCCGAAGAGGGAAAATGGGTGAAAGCTACCCAAATTGCCGACATTTCGGGTCTGACCCACGGTGTCGGTTGGTGCGCTCCGCAACAGGGCACCTGCAAACTCACCCTGAACGTTAAAGAGGGCGTTATCGAAGAAGCGTTGGTGGAGACCATCGGTTGTTCCGGTATGACCCACTCGGCGGCGATGGCGGCGGAGATCCTCCCCGGCAAAACGCTCATCGAAGCCTTAAACACCGACCTCGTGTGTGACGCGATCAACGTCGCGATGCGCGAGTTGTTCCTGCAGATCGTGTACGGTCGTACCCAATCCGCGTTCTCGGAAGACGGTTTGTCCATCGGCGCGGGTCTGGAAGATCTCGGTAAAGGGTTGCGTTCGCAGGTCGGTACGATGTATTCCACCAAAGTCAAGGGCGTTCGTTTCCTTGAAATGGCGGAAGGTTACGTTACCAAACTCGCACTCGACGAGGACGGCGAAGTGATCGGTTATCAGTTCGTCAAATTGGGCAAGATGCTGGAAGACATCCGTCACGGCGCTGAACCCAACGAAGCGTATGCGAAGAACATCGGGCAGTACGGTCGCTTTGATTCCGCGGCGAAGTACATTGACCCCCGTGAAGAATAAGAGGAGGTTGCACACATGGCTAACGATGTGAAATTCGAAGGCAAAGACAGACGTCTTGCCAAAATTGAAAAATTCCTCGCCGAAAACGATCTCGGTTCGATGGAAGAATGCCGCGATCTGTGCCTCTCCAAAGGCATCGACGTGGATGCGATCGTCAAAGGTGTTCAACCGATTGCGTTTGAAAATGCCGTTTGGGCATACACGCTCGGTGTGGCACTCGCGCTGAAACGCGGGATCAAAAATGCCGCTGAAGCGTCTGCGGTGATCGGTGAAGGCTTACAGGCGTTCTGCGTACCGGGTTCGGTTGCGGAGCAACGTAACGTGGGCCTCGGTCACGGTAATCTCGGTAAAATGTTGTTGTCGGAAGAAACCGACTGTTTCGCGTTCCTCGCAGGTCACGAATCCTTCGCGGCGGCGGAAGGTGCGATCGGTATTGCGCGTACCGCGAACAAAGCGCGTAAATCTCCCCTGCGTGTTATCCTGAACGGTCTCGGCAAAGACGCGGCTTACATCATCAGCCGTATCAACGGGTTCACCTACGTGGATTCCTTCATGGAGGAACTGCAGAAGCTCAAGAAAAAGCATGGGAATAC
>CAYSPZ010000104.1:0-2529 GCA_964433065.1 uncultured Eubacteriales bacterium
GACCGCGCCGATGGTGCATTGGCCGGAAGTGATCGTCACCTACGACAGCACCGACAAAGTCCTGTTCTCCGCCGACGGTTTCGGCAAATTCGGCGCGCTTGACGTGGAAGAAGAGTGGGCGTGTGAAGCGCGGCGGTACTACATCGGCATCGTCGGCAAATACGGCGCACAGGTACAAAACCTGCTTAAAAAAGCCGCTACGCTGGACATTCAAACCATCTGTCCGCTTCACGGTCCCGTCTTGACTGAAAATTTGGGATACTACTTAGATCTGTACAATACGTGGTCGAGTTATCAACCTGAGGAAGAGGGTATCGTCATCGCGTACACCTCGGTCTACGGCAACACCAAAAAAGCGGTGTTACAACTGGCGGAACGGCTCAAAGCCAACGGTTGCCCCAAAGTGGTGCTGAATGACCTTGCCCGTACCGATATGGCAGAAGCGGTGGAAGACGCATTTCGCTACAGTAAACTGGTTCTCGCCACCACCACCTACAACGCCGACATCTTCCCGTTTATGCGCGAATTCATCACCCACCTCACCGAACGCAACTTCCAAAACCGCACCGTCGCGTTGATCGAAAACGGCAGTTGGGCACCGCTTGCGGCAAAGGTGATGTGCGGTATGCTCGAAAACAGTAAAAATATCACCTTCGCCGAAAACACGGTCAAAATTCTTTCCGCCCTCAACGAGGACAGTACCGAAGCGCTCAACGCACTCGCGGACGAACTGTGCAAAGAATATCTCGCCATGCAGGACGAAACCGCCAACAAAAATGACGTGACCGCCCTGTTCAACATCGGTTACGGGTTGTACGTGGTGACCTCCAACGATGGCAGAAAAGACAACGGCTTGATCGTCAACACCGTCACACAGGTGACCAACACCCCCAACCGTATCGCGGTGACCATCAACAAAGAAAACTATTCACACCACGTCATCAAACAGACGGGTAAAATGAACATCAACTGCCTGACCACCGACGCGCCGTTCGCGGTATTTGAAGCCTTCGGATTCGTCAGCGGTCGGAACGCGGATAAATTCGCAAACTGCGAACCCCTCCGTTCGGATAACGGACTGGTATTCCTGCCGCGGTATATCAACTCGTTCATCTCCCTCGCGGTGGAACAGTACGTCGATCTGGATACCCACGGTATGTTCATCTGCTCGGTCACCGAAGCCAGAGTGCTCTCGGACAAAGACACGATGACCTACACGTATTACCAAGACCACGTCAAACCGAAACCCGAAACCGACGGGAAACAGGGATACGTCTGCAAAGTCTGCGGATACGTTTACGAAGGCGAAACCCTTCCCGACGATTATATCTGTCCCTTATGCAAACACGGCGCAGCCGATTTTGAAAAAATTTAAGGAGGAACTCAGTATGAAAAAGTATGTATGTGACGTCTGCGGTTGGGAATACGACGAACAACTCGGCTCTCCCGAACACGGCATCGCCCCCGGTACCAAATTCGAAGACCTGCCCGACGATTTCGAATGTCCACTCTGCGGCGTCGGCAAAGACAACTTCTCCGAAGCATAACCGAAACGAGGCACACCAAACGCGGTGTGCCTCATTTTCATATACTTGTTGACACTTCAACAAGTTCGTGGTATACTTGTTGAGATATCAACAACCAAAAAGGAGGTGTACCCGTGAAAGAGCGGTTTGAAACGTTTACCGTTCTCATCAATCGCATCAGCCGCAACATCCGCAAGATCAAAAACCAGGAGATGGCGGCATACGATCTGCGCAGTTCGCATATCTCGTGTTTGTACTACCTGTACGCGAATAATGGGTTGACGGCAACCGATCTTTGCGAACGTTGCGAAGAGGATAAAGCGACCATTTCCCGTGCATTGGATCATCTGGAAACGGGCGGTTACCTGACCTGCGAATCCAAAAGCGCAAAGCGATATAAAAGTCCGCTTGTGCTGACCGAAAAAGGGATGGAAGTGGGCAAACAGATCACCGACAAGATCGACGGTGTCCTCAAACATCTGGACGTCGGTCTGACCGAAGAAGAGCGGGTCGCTTTTTATCGCAGTCTGACCATTATCAGTAACGAATTGGAACGTATATCGTGTGAAAGGATCGATGAAAATGAACAACACTGAACAAAAGTACGAAGCCTTGTTTACCCCGTGGAAGATCGGCAACGTCGAGATCAAAAACCGTATCGTGATGTGCCCGATGGGCGGCACCTCGCTGTTCGGATGGTTCGAACTCGGCGGCTGTCATTTTGACAAGGAAGCAGCAAAACTGTTTCTGGAACGGGCGCAGAACAACGTCGGGCTGATCATCCCCGGTATTGCGCCTCTGCGGGATACGTTCTGGGGTAAATGGCTCTGGCAAAACCCCAAAATGTTCGACGAACTGAAAGTGTTTATGGAGGAGATCCATAAAACGGGTGCCAAACTGTTTGTGCAACTCACCGCGGGTATGGGTCGTTCGTGGGCGATCACCGAACTGGTCGCGCCGCTTCACAAAAACAAACTCACCCGCGCGATCGTCAAACCCATCA
>CAYSPZ010000105.1:0-2361 GCA_964433065.1 uncultured Eubacteriales bacterium
GTGCATACCACCGGCACGGCCGGTGGTTATGATTATTCTTCGTCTGTTTTGCTTTCTGCGATCACTTTTTGCGCGATCGCTGCGGGAACTTCTTCGTACCGCGCAAAGGTCATTTCATATCGACCTCTGCCCTGCGTTGCCGAACGAAGCATCGTAGCGTAGTCGCCCATTTCCGCCATCGGGACTTCCGCGCAAACGCAGGTGAGCGATCCGTCTTCTTCGTCGGGGTTCATACCGAGTACGCGACCGCGACGTTTATTAAAGTCGCCCATAATGTCACCGGTGCAGTCGTTGGGCACGTAAGCATTGACCGTTCCGATCGGCTCGAGCAGGACGGGCGAGGCTTCCGCGATACCGGCTTTATACGCCAAGGATGCCGCCGTTTTGAACGCCATTTCCGAAGAGTCAACGGGATGGTAAGAACCGTCCACCAAGGTGGCTTTTACGCCGACCAACGGATACCCTGCCAACACACCTTTTTGCGCGCTGTCACGTAATCCTTTTTCGACGGCGGGGAAATAGTTTTTCGGAACCGATCCGCCGAATACTTTTTCTTCAAAGATAATATCTTCGGTGTCGGTGGGTTCGAATTCGATCCACACGTCGCCGAACTGTCCGTGACCGCCCGATTGTTTCTTGTGACGACCTTGTACTTTAACCTTTTTACGAATGGTCTCACGGTACGGCACACGCGGAACCTGCAACGTAACTTCCACACCGAATTTGCTTTTCAGTTTGGAAACGATAACGTCCAGATGTTGTTCGCCGAGACCCGAGAGGATCTGTTCGCGCGTTTCGGGATGGATCTCAAACGAAATGGTGGGATCCTCTTCCATCAAGCGGGTAAGACCCGAGACAATCTTTTCTTCCTCGCCCTTTTTCTTAGCATATACCGCCATTGAGAGTGAGGGTTTCTCGAACGCGACGGTCGGCAAGATCACCTGACGCACGGGTGAACAGAGGGTATCACCCGTATTGGTGGATGCCAGTTTCGCCACCGCACCGATATCACCTGCCGTCACAAATGGCACTTCTTCCTGCTTTTTGCCGCGTACCATAAACAATTTACCCATTTTTTCCATCGTACCGGTACGCATATTCATCAGCGACGCATCGGGTGTCACTTTACCGCTGATCACCTTAAAGTATAACAGTTTACCGACAAACGGGTCAACGATCGTTTTAAACACGATCGCGGCAGTCTGTGCCTGTTCGCTGACGGTCAGTTTTACCTCTTCACCGTTGGGGTCGATACCGGTCTCGCCAGCGACCGTTTCCGCCCACGGCGCCAACCACATCAAACCGTTGAGCAGTTGGTCAACACCTTCCAACATCTGGGTAGAACCGCAGTATACCGGTGCGATCTCGCCGCGGCGGACACCGGTCGCGATACCGAGGATCAACTCGTCCGGTGTAAATTCGATGCCGGAGAAGTATTTTTCCATCAACTCTTCACTGGTTTCCGCAACCGCTTCGTTGATCGCCGTGCGCAGACCGTCTAAACGGTGACCCATATCCGGAATGGGACATTCGACCGCTTTTCCGTCTACATATTTATAGGCTTTGTATTCAAGGATGTTCACATAGCATTGAACTTTATGGTCCTCTACGTACGGTACGACCAACGGACATACCATCGGTCCGAAAGTGGATTTCAATTCTTCGAACACGCGATAGAAATCGGCATGTTCGCTATCCAACTTATTCACAAAGATCAGTTGTGCAATACCTTTTTTGCGCGCTGCGGCAAAGGCTTTCTGTGCACCGACCGTTACACCGCTCTTACCCGAGATCACCAACACACTGCTACCCGCGGCGCGGATACCTTCGTTTAATCCACCGGCGAAATCGAACAGACCGGGAGTATCTAAAAAGTTGATCTTGGTATCTTTCCATTCGATCGGCAACAATGACAAGGATACGGAAGAATGACGTTTTACCTCTTCCGGATCAAAGTCACAGATGGTCGTTCCGTCGGTCACCTTTCCCAAACGATCGGTCAGACCGGTCAAAAACGCAGCCGCTTCGGCAAGGGAGGTCTTACCTGTTCCGGCGTGTCCGACTAAGGCAACGTTCCGGATATGTTTTGCATGGTATTCTTTCACAACTATATCCCCTTCCTTTTTCGGTATACCCGATCATTCGGAACCGAAAAACGACATTTTCAAGCAATAATACACAAAAATATTCAACGAGGTACCATCGCTTTTGATAATTATAACCCATATTTTTGAAAAATTCAACTATAAATCTGCATTTTATTATAAAAAAATAGTCCGCTTTTCAGCGGACTATCTCTTTTTTATTCCTCGTATAATAAAGTTGTAGTTTTTAGTGTCCCTCTGCAAGGACAATATGCTA
>CAYSPZ010000106.1:0-2142 GCA_964433065.1 uncultured Eubacteriales bacterium
AATACGAATATGAAAAATTGGGGTTACCCCGTCCCGATACGGTGTTATTCCTCGATATGCCGCTGGACATCTCGCAACGGTTGTTGTCGGGCCGTTACGGCGGTGACGAACAGAAAAAAGACATTCACGAACGCGACCTTGCCTATTTAAAGCATTGTCGGGAAAGCGCGTTATATGCGGCGCAAAAATTGGGTTGGCAGGTAATTACCTGCGGCGAGAACGGCGAACCGTTGCCGCCTGATGAGATCACCAAACGGTTAATTGCCGCCATAGGAGAAGTATGAAATTAACGGTCGAGGCATTTCACCCTATCGTCGAGGCGGACAGGCAGTGGTTGGAACCATTACTTCGCGCGTCGGGACACGACGGGTGCGAATACGCCTTTAACACCCTGTATATGTGGCGAAAACTGTACTGCACCCGCGTTGCGCAGGTGGACGGTATGGGGTTCGTGTGTGCCGAAGTTGACGGTGCGCGGACGTTTTTGCCGCCGCTCGGCGGTCGGTGTGACGACGGGATCGCGTTGCTGCGTGAGTATACCCGTGAACAACATCTGCCGTTTCGGTTACACGGGGTGGACGAGCGGTCGCTTACGCGGCTTACACCGTATATCGTGAGCGCGACCGAGCAGGAAGCGGACGGGGATTACCTGTACCGCACCGCCGATCTCGCCAACCTGTCGGGCAGGGCGTATCACAGTAAGAAATCCCACATTGCGGCGTTTTCGCGGCAGTTTCGGTGGGTGTACGAGCCGCTTTGTGCCGCGAATGTCGCCGATGCGGTGGTGCTCACCAAACAGTGGTGTGCCGAACGCGGCGCGTGCGGGGACAGCAGTATCGCGGCGGAACGGTGCGCGATACGGGAACTGCTCGGCGATATTGAGCGGTTCGGGATCGTGGGCGGTCTGTTACGGGTGGGCGGACAGGCGGCGGCATACACCTTCGGTTCGCCTATCAACGAGCGGGTGTTTGACGTACAGGTGGAGAAAGCGCTCATCGCCTATCCCGGTGCGTACGCGGTCATCAACCGCGAATTTGCCGCGCGGATGACCGATTATCCCTATTTAAACCGTGAAAACGATATGGGCATCGAAGGGTTGCGCCGTGCGAAACGGTCGTACCGCCCGGCGGTGTTTTTGAAGAAGTATATTTGTGAGATGAAGTGAGATGACGCAGTACCGAGCCGCCTGTGAGGACGACCGCCGTGCGATCGACCGCTTGTGGGCGATGACATTTCCCGAAGACGACGAAAACGATCGCCGTCGGTTTTTCGATACCGTGACGCTTACCGACGAGTGCGTTGTCGCGACGGTGGACGGCGCGGTGGTATCGACCGCGTTTTTGTTACCCGCCGTCTTGCGTACGGTAAACGGACGGTTGCCCGTACGATACGTGTACGCGGCGGCGACCGATCCGCGTTTGCGCGGACAGGGTCTGTTTGGCGGATTGCTCAGGTACGCGGCAGCGATCGCCGAAGCCGATGGGTGTGCCGCGTTGTTTTTACGACCCGCGAGCGAGCGGCTGGCACGGTATTATGAACGGCACGGATTTATTCCGTACTTTTACGCGCAGACGGTGACGGGGGATGCCGCGCCGTCGACGGTGGCGGTGGCACCCATCACCGCCGCAGAATATACGGTACAACGCGCAGCCCGTCTTCCGCAGACGGCGGTGGAGTGGGAACCGCGCTTTTTGGGAAACACGGTAACGATCGGCGACGGGATCGCCGTATGCGACGTGCGGGGTGACGAACTCTATATCCCCGAACTGTTGTGTCCGCCCGTTGACTGCGCACCGTATGCGGCGGCATTGGCGCACGCGTACGGGTGTGTGCGATATCGGTGCCGTTTTCCCGCGCAGGACAAACAACAAGCGTTCGGGTGGATATACCCGATCGCTGAAATACACGATAACGGAGTGCCGTATATGGGAGTGGCACTGGATTAGGAGTAGGTAAGGTGCCACGACCCATTCGAACCTGCCGCAAAGCGGATAGCCAAAAAGAGCCGAACCTCTGACCGCCCACAAGGCGGCTTTTCGGCAAAAACTTTGTTTCGTCGCTTGATATACGCCCGTATATCGGCGCTTCTCAACTTCGTTTTTTCTCAAAAAGCCGCTCTTGTGGGTTGCATACAAGTCAACG
>CAYSPZ010000107.1:0-1958 GCA_964433065.1 uncultured Eubacteriales bacterium
TAAGGGTGGTCTTACCATGGTCAACGTGACCGATGGTACCAATGTTTACGTGCGGTTTGGATCTTTCAAATTTTTCCTTTGCCATTGAGAATTTCCTCCTTTATACTCTTGTTTAAACATAATTAGGATCGTAAGACCATTCTACCAAGTTGTGCAATAAATTTCAAGCCTTTTTTATAAAGTTTTGAAATCAGTTTTTCGCACGCTTGGAAATGATCTCTTCGCCAACACTCTTCGGAACTTCGGAGTAGTGGCTGGGTTCCATAACGTACTGACCGCGGCCCTGCGTACCGGAACGAAGATCGGTCGCGTAACCGAACATCTCGGACAACGGAACGTTGGCACGGATCTGAACGGCACCGTTGATGTTTTCGGAACCTTCCATCTGACCGCGGCGGGACGCGATGTCACCGACCACAAAGCCCATGTACTCGTCCGGCACCACAACGACGACCTTCATAATGGGTTCCATCAGAACCGGATCGGCCTTGCGCATTGCCTCTTTGAATGCCATAGAACCGGCGATCTTAAACGCCATTTCGGACGAGTCGACCTCGTGGTACGAACCATCGTACAACGTGACCTTGACGTCCACAACGGGGTAACCGGCGATGGTACCGGAATGCATCGCACCTTGGATACCGGCATCGACCGCAGGAATGTATTCCTTCGGAATCGCACCGCCGACCACGGCGTTGATGAATTCGTAACCTTTACCGGATTCGTTGGGTTCGAGTTTGATCTTAACGTGACCATACTGACCTTTACCACCGGACTGACGAGCATATTTCTGATCCACGTCAGCGAGTCTGCGGATGGTTTCTTTGTACGCAACCTGAGGAGCGCCGACGTCGGCTTCTACCTTAAATTCGCGCAACAAACGGTCAACGATGATCTCGAGGTGAAGTTCACCCATACCGGCAATGATGGTCTGACCCGTTTCCTCGTCGGTGTAGGTCTTGAAGGTGGGATCTTCTTCCGCCAATTTGGCGAGGGCGATACCCATCTTCTCCTGACCGGCTTTGGTTTTGGGCTCGATCGCAACACGGATAACCGGTTCCGGGAAGTTCATCGATTCCAGAATGATGGGATGTTTCTCATCACACAGGGTGTTACCGGTGGTGGTGTTTTTCAGACCGATCGCCGCAGCGATATCACCGGCATACACGATGTCCAGATCTTTACGGGCATTCGCGTGCATCTGCACGATACGACCCAAACGCTCGTTGGAATCTTTACTGGAGTTGTATACAGTGTCACCCGCTTTAACGGTACCGGAGTACACACGGAAGAACGCGAGTTTACCCACGAACGGGTCGGTCGCGATCTTGAACGCCAAAGCGGCAAACGGCTCGTCATCCGAAGAGTGACGGCAGTCTTCTTCTTCCGTGTCGGGGTTCACACCCTTGATGGGCGGAACGTCCAGCGGAGAAGGCATATAGTCCACGATAGCATCCAGCAATTTCTGAACACCTTTGTTACGGTAGGAAGTACCGCAGCAAACGGGGACCATGGTGTTGGCGATGGTCGCCTTACGGATAACCGTTTTGATCTCGTCGATCGAGATCTCTTCGCCGCTGAAGTATTTTTCCATCAGCTCGTCATCCTGTTCGGCAACAGCCTCCAACAGTTTTTCACGATATTCCGTTGCCAGATCCATCATATCCGCGGGAATTTCTTCCACACGCATATCTTTACCCATATCGTCGTAGTAGACGTCGGCTTTCATTTCCACCAAGTCTACGATACCTTTGAACAGGTTTTCGGAACCGATGGGGAGTTGGATCGGAACAGCGTTACACTTCAGACGGTCGCGCATCATCTGCACAACGCGATAGAAGTCGGCACCCATAATGTCCATCTTGTTGACGTACGCCATACGGGGCACCTGATATTCGTCCGCCTGACGCCACACCGTTTCGGATTGGGGTTCAACGCCGCCCTTCGCACACAGGACC
>CAYSPZ010000108.1:0-1921 GCA_964433065.1 uncultured Eubacteriales bacterium
GCCGCACTCGTATTGGCGCAGATGGGTCTGCGTCCCATTGTTCTGGAACGCGGCGCGGCGGTGGACGACCGCAAACGCGCAGTAGACGCCTTCCGCCGCACGGGCATACTGGATACTCATTCCAACGTCCAGTTCGGCGAAGGCGGTGCAGGGACGTTCTCGGACGGCAAACTCAATACCGGTATCAAGGATCCCCGCTGTCGGTACGTGCTGGAACAATTGGTCGAAGCGGGCGCACCCGAAGAGATCTTGTGGCAAGCCGCGCCCCACGTCGGTACCGACCGCCTTTGCCAAGCGGTCAAAGGGTTACGGCAAAAGATTGAACAACTCGACGGTGCCGTACGGTTCAACACACAGGTCACCGAGATCCTTCACCATCAGAACACCCTGACGGGTCTGCGTCTGCAAACCGCAACGGGGGAGGAGCAACTCCCCTGTACCCACGCGATCTTCGCGATCGGTCACAGTGCGCGGGAAACGGTGGAAATGCTCTACCGCCAAGGCCTGCAAATGGAGAAAAAACCCTTTGCGGTGGGCGTTCGCATTGAACATCCCCGCGAGATGATCGACCGCAGTCAATACGGCGCGTTCGCGGGTCATCCCGCGCTCGGCGCGGCAAACTATAAATTGTCCTGCCACTTAAAGAACGGACGAGGCGTCTACACCTTCTGTATGTGTCCGGGCGGTGTGGTGGTCGCCGCCGCATCCGAACACGGCGGTGTCGCGGTCAACGGGATGAGCGAATTTGCCCGTGATGCAAAAAACTCCAACAGCGCCCTGCTCGTTGGGGTCGACCCCGCGGATATGCAAGGCGACTCGCCGCTCGCAGGCATCGCCCTGCAACGGGAAATGGAACAAGCGGCATACCGCCTCGGCGGGAACAACTACCACGCACCCGTCCAACTGGTCGGCGATTTTCTAAACGACCGCGTCTCGGTATCACTCGGCGACGTCGAACCGTCCTACACCCCCGGTGTAACCCCCGCCGACCTGCGCGACTGCCTGCCCCCGTTCGTGGCACAGTCACTCAAAGAAGCGTTACCGATCTTCGGTCGCAAACTCGACGGCTTCGACCGCCGCGACGCGGTGTTAACGGGTGTCGAATCCCGCAGTTCCTCTCCCGTCCGTATTCACCGTGACGAAAAAGGGGAGAGCACCGTTCGCGGTCTTTACCCGTGCGGCGAAGGCGGCGGTTACGCGGGCGGCATCACCTCCGCCGCCGTCGACGGCATTCGTTGCGCCCTCTGGCTTGCCGAATCTCTCAATCAATAAAAGAAAGGGCAAGGAAATTCAGTTCCTTGCCCTTTCTTTATCGTCGTCGATATGGCGCTTTTTTGAAAATTCTTTATATATCCGATTTTTCAAGGTTATGTTCACGGCAAAGCATTTGACCGTTATCAAGTGTGGTATGACCGCCTTTGCACCACGGTATTTTATGATCGCCGTGCATATCTTCAAATGCCCAAACGACGTCTTTACCCTCTGCTTTGCACATAGGACAGATACCCTTTTGCCTTTCATACATTGTCATTTTTTCGTTATCGGTAAAGGCTCGGATAGATAACGCTTTTTCTTTGACCTTACCACTCAACAAATATTCATAAATACCCCTTTGTTTGGTAATATCATCGTCCTGCAAAAGACGATTGATTTCGCTTTCCAATTCGTTCGGGTCATAAATGTTGTTCCCGTATTCGTTGTAGAGAATACCCCAATTTAACCCTTTCATAAGTTTTGCTCGGTATTTCGGGAAAGTGAGTTCGATCCAATCCATAACGGTCTTGAAATACTGTTTTAATGGGGTTGCATGGGTGTCGTGTTGGTGTTCTGCCATATACTGTTCAATGGTCTTGTTCTCCTTTGCTGATACCCAACTTAAAACGGTTTGCAAATAATCTTGTCTTATGGTAGAACCGTTCAT
>CAYSPZ010000109.1:0-1912 GCA_964433065.1 uncultured Eubacteriales bacterium
TATCCAAAAAACGGAGAACCGTTTCTTTCCGAACGTCGTCGTTGATGGAGGAAAGGGGTGAGAGTTTGGATGCCGATACCTCTTCCAGCGGTGGGATGGACGGTGCCGCACCCGCACGCGAAACGGTGATGGCGGATGCCATACTCGCCGTACGCAACGCTTCGGCTATCGCTTTCTCCCGACTTAACTCGGCAACGAAATACCCAACGAATGTATCGCCCGCCGCCGTTGTATCCACCACTTCGGCGGCAAAAGCGGGTTGCCGTATTTTGACGTCGTCACAAAGGTACATAGATCCTCTTTTGCCAAGCGTAACCACAACGCGCAACTGAGGATATTTTTCTTTCAGGAAGGCGGCAAATCCGTCCGTATCATCGCATCCCGAAAGGGCGGCGGCTTCCACCTCATTGACGATCAGACAGTATAACGCATTAAGCGGCAGTTCGCGAATGCTTTCGGTGAAGGGGGCGGGATTTAATACGATCTTCATCTTTTTTTCTGCCGCACGGGAAACAATATACGGCAGATTGTTGATCTCATTTTGCAATACGAGGAAATCACCCTCACCGAAATGGGATAACACCTCGTCGATGTGTTCGGTGGTGATCCCGTGATTCGCTCCCGAAAACAACACGATACTGTTTTCACCGTTTTTATCCACCTGTATGATGGCATGACCGGTACCCTCGTTGACCGTTTTTAAGTGGGTAACGTCCACACCCGCTTTTACCATAAACGCTTTCAGTTGCTCTCCGTCAGCGCCGATACACCCCGCGTGATAAACGTCGGCATTCGCTTTGGCAAGTGCGACCGATTGGTTGAGCCCTTTCCCGCCGACAAAGGTTCGCATCGTGTCAGCGGAAATGGTTTCACCCTCTTTCACAATATGGTCAAGTGAATACACCAGATCAATGTTACAGGAACCGAAATTCAATATCTTCATATACATTCCCTCCTTGCTGTATTACCAGTATATCACCCAACACAATGTCATACAAGGTTCATTTTATAGCCGAAAACAAACATATTTTATCTTTTTACACAAACGCAAACGATCCCGAAAGCAGGGTAACACGGTTACCGTCGACCGTTAATATGCCGCCATCGGTAACCGCCTCGCGTCGGGTGTCTTCGTCCAACCACACCGCGCACGGTGCTTTGACCACGGCGGTCACAAACGAAACGTGTCCCGCCATCACCGCAAGTTCGCCCGCCACACCGCGCACGTCCAATTTGACCACGTCCCCGTCAAACCGATTACCGTCGGGGGAAGATATTGTCAGGTGAAAGGTGTTCACTTTTCCACCTTCTTCGCTTTTTCCACCGCCTCGTCGATGGTACCCACATACAGGAATGCCGACTCGGGCAGATGGTCGTGTTTGCCCTCGATGATTTCCTTAAACCCGCACACCGTTTCGGCGATCGGTACGTACTTGCCCGTCATACCCGTGAACTTTTCCGAAACGTCGAACGGTTGGGAGAGGAACCGCTGAATTTTTCGCGCACGGGTCACGAGTAATTTGTCCTCGTCGGATAACTCGTCCATACCCATAATGGCGATAATATCCATCAATTCGTTGTACCGTTGCAGGATCCGTTGTACCTCTTTTGCCACCGCGTAATGCTCCTCGCCCACCACGTCGGGGGAGAGAATACGGCTGGACGATTCGAGCGGATCGACGGCGGGATAGATACCCATCGACGAGATCGCACGGGAAAGCACCGTCGTCGCATCGAGATGCGCAAACGTCGTAGCCGGTGCGGGGTCTGTCAAATCGTCTGCGGGAACGTACACCGCCTGCACGGACGTGATCGATCCCCGCTTGGTGGAGGTGATTCGCTCCTGCAAAGCACCCATCTCCGTTGCCAACGTCGGCTGATAACCGACCGCGGACGGCATGCGTCCGAGAAG
>CAYSPZ010000110.1:0-1890 GCA_964433065.1 uncultured Eubacteriales bacterium
TCGTGGTGGTCGCCGTATCTTTGGTCGTGGTGGTCACCTTGTTTTTGGTGGTGGTTACCTTGACTTTGGTGGTAGTCACCTTATCTTTGGTGGTGGTCACCTTGTCTTTGGTGGTTACATTATCCTTGGTCGTGGTGGTTACTTCGTCTTTGACCGTGGTGGTGACGTCTTCATCCTCGACCGTGGTGGTGACGTCTTCGCCTTCCACCGTGGTGGTGTCTTCGCCTTCGGCGGTGGTGGTATCTTCACCTTCGACCGTCGTAGTGGTGTCATCGTCACCCACCGTGGTAGTGGTTACCGTGTCATCACCGGTGGTCGTAGTCGTACCGGTTTCGCCCGTCGGACCGCACGCAACCAGCGTCGCGCACATCGCCACTGCCAAAAGCAAACAAAGAACTTTTTTGATGGACATTGCTAATTTTCCTCCCTTTCGACATTTAACTGAGTTAATGGTAACATATTTGTAATTCTTTGTCAACAGAATTTGTTGCTTTCGCAAAATTTTCGTAATCGATCCGATAAAAAAACTGCACGGCGGTTCCGGTGAACCGCCGTGCAGTTTTTTAAATTAGCCTTGTTATTGATTGAAAGTCTTCAAACGATTGTTGGCTTCTTCAACCGCCGCCTCCACTGCGGGGGCTTTCGCGTCGATTTCAGTCTTGATGTTCTGTAAACCGACTTCGGCAAAATTGACACGAACCGGGTTATCCGCACGGCTCAGTATGTAACCGTCATCCGGCACACTGAAGTTGCCGAGCGAAATGGCGGCATTGACCGCTTCGTATGCTTGGTCGTCACAGTAGACGTCCTTCATATCGTAGGATTGCTGATCCCACATATACCGCACAACATACGGAACCGCGGCGGCATTTTTCGCGCCCATCGGGATGCTGATCGCGGTAGCCTCGTACAAGGGGGTGTACTTGGTGGTCTCGTCACTCGGCAACGGAACGGTACCGAGGTTTTTCTTCACCTTGAGAACTTTTTGACGGGGATCCAGCGTACGGCAGGAGAACGGACCGGACGAGAAGAACAGTATCTTACCTTCGTCAAAGTCGGTCAAACGATCGCCGAACACGAGGATACCTTTTTCGTACTTCTCAATGGTAATAGCCCACGCTTGCGCATACTCGGGATCTTTGAAGTTGTTGACGTATTTGTTCTGTGCCGTGTCGAACGTTACAATGCCTTTGCAACGGGTATCAACATACGCGCTCGAATATTCAAACGACGCACCGTAGTAGCCTGCGGCACCGCGTTTGCTGGCAACGAACGCTTCGCACATCTCCCAGAATTTATCCCAGGTCCATTCGCCTTTTTTCCACAATTCATACGGATCTTCCAAACCGCTGGTGGCTTTCAGCGCACGGCGGTTGTAGTACATCACGCGTACGTCCAACACGGCGGAGTTTTCGAGGTTGATACCGTAGCATTTGCCGTTAATGGTATACGCATCCATAATGGTTTTATCCCATGCGCCGTCAAAGTCGAAACCGGTGCAGTCGACCGATTGCAAACCGGCGAGCGCGTACATACTGGTGAAGCGGCTGCGCACCATATCGGGGGAGTTACCCGCCGTTACACGGGCGACCAACTCGTCATAGAACTGGTTGGCACTGGATTCTTCATACACCAGTTCAATACCGGTCTTCTGCTTGAGTTCTTCAAGCGCCTGACCTTCCATACGCTCGTGCGGGTTGTGCCAGTAGAAGTAGGTCACTTTGGTGTTTTTGAGGTTGGCAGGCATCTTCGCGATCACTTCGTCACGGGATAAGCCCTTGTCGCCGTCATCGTTACTGCTCTGCACTTTCGTGGTGGTCGCCGTATCTTTGGTCGTGGTGGTCACCTTGTTTTTGGTGGTGGTCACCTTGTTTTTGGTGGTGGTTACCT
>CAYSPZ010000111.1:0-594 GCA_964433065.1 uncultured Eubacteriales bacterium
ACAAGTACGATAATGCGTGCGATAAGTCTTGTAATGTGTGCGGCGCTATCAGAACGGTTCCTGCGCACGTATACGACAACGCTTGTGATACCGATTGTAATAACTGCGGCGACATTCGCGAAGTGAGCGACCACCTATATGACAACGCTTGCGACACAGACTGTAATGTCTGCGGCGCAACCCGCACGGTACCCAGCCATGTTTACCAAAATGCGTGTGATGCGGATTGTGATATTTGTGGTGCGCCTCGTACCCCGTCGGCACATACGTATGACAGCGATTGCGACGTAGATTGCAACGAGTGTGGCGCAACCAGAACGGTTGGTGGACATACGTATTCGAATGATGCCGATACGAGTTGTAATTCCTGCGGCGCATTCGCGTATCCGGGCGGCAACGTTCTGTATCAGGAAGGCGGCAAATATTATCACGTTATCAACCGTCAAAAAGTGAACGATACGCTCCTGTTTAAGCACACGGACGGGGTGTGGTACTACGTAAACAACGGTGTTGTTGATTTCACAAAGACGGGTCTTGTGATGTTTAACAACGGTAAGTATTTCTACGTTGAGTCGGGTAAGATCAATTTCTCCA
>CAYSPZ010000111.1:694-1826 GCA_964433065.1 uncultured Eubacteriales bacterium
AAACAGGTCTTGTCAGACACTCCGACGGTACGTGGTACTACATCAAAAACGGTACCGAAACCAACGACACCTTGCTGGTAAAATATCTTGATGGCAATTGGTACTACGTCCAAAACGGCAAGATCAATTTCTCGAAAACAGGTCTTGTCAGACACTCCGACGGTACGTGGTACTACATCAAAAACGGTACGGAAACCAATGATACTTTGCTGGTAAAATATCTTGATGGTAACTGGTACTACGTAGAAAACGGTAAAATAAACTTTTCCAAAACGGGTCTTGTGATGTTTAACAACGGTAAGTACTTCTACGTGCAAAACGGTAAGATCAATTTCTCCAAAACAGGTCTTGTTCGGCACAGTGACGGCACGTGGTACTACATCAAAAACGGTACCGAGACCAACGATACCTTGCTGGTGAAATATCTTGACGGGAACTGGTACTACGTCGAAAACGGCAAGATCAATTTTTCCAAAACGGGTCTTGTGATGTTTAACAACGGCAAGTACTTCTACGTACAAAACGGCAAGATCAATTTTTCCAAAACGGGTCTTGTCAGACACTCTGACGGTACGTGGTATTACATCAAAAACGGTACCGAGACCAGCGTGACTACTCTCGTCAAATTTAACGACGGGCGGTACTATTACGTGCAAAACGGCAAGATCAACTTTGCGAAAACGGGCAGCGTTTACGTTTCGGGCAAGTATTATACCGTTAAAAACGGTGTTGTAGTGTAATAAGAACGAGTAAAGGGCAAGGATTTCTATTCCTTGCCCTTTACAATTTATTTTACTTACTTTTGAAAGGTCTGTCGATAGTTGTTCGGTTTTTCACCGTACAAACCGACGAACGCTTTCCGAAAAAAACTTTCGTTGGAGTACCCGATATGTTCGATGATGTGTTTGATGGGCATATCGGTATTTTTCAGCAGATCTGCCGCAACGGCACAACGTTTTTCGCAAAGCAATTCCGAAAAGGTCTTGCCGAAAGTCTTTTTGACCCAACGCGCGGTATATGCCGCCGTATACCCTAATTTTTGCGCTAAATCTCCCAATTCCGCATGCGAATAAGCGGTATCCAAAAAACGGAGAACCGTTTCTTTCCGAACGTCGTCGTTGATGGAGGAAAG
>CAYSPZ010000112.1:0-1764 GCA_964433065.1 uncultured Eubacteriales bacterium
TCACGGTAACAAGGGTGTTGTGTCCCGCATTCTTCCCAGTGAAGATATGCCGTTCCTGCCCGACGGTACTCCGCTCGATATCGTGCTCAACCCCCTGGGCGTTCCGTCCCGTATGAACATCGGTCAGGTGCTCGAAGTACACCTGGGTTATGCCGCCGCCGCTCTCGGCTTTAAGGTGATGACCCCCGTATTTGACGGCGCACACGAATCCGATATTCAGGAATTGCTGGAACAAGCAGGTAAAAACCCCAACGGTAAAACCATTCTGTACGACGGCCGTACCGGTGAACAGTTTGACAACCCCGTCACCGTCGGTTATATGTACTATCTGAAATTGCACCATCTGGTCGACGATAAGATCCATGCCCGTTCCACCGGTCCTTACTCGCTGGTCACGCAACAACCGCTCGGCGGTAAAGCGCAGTTCGGCGGTCAACGTTTCGGTGAAATGGAAGTGTGGGCGCTGGAAGCGTACGGCGCCGCCTATACCCTACAAGAGATCCTGACCGTGAAATCCGACGACGTGGTCGGCCGTGTCAAGACCTACGAGGCGATCGTCAAAGGTCAGAACGTGCCCAAATCCGGTGTACCGGAATCCTTCAAAGTGTTGGTCAAAGAATTGCAATCTCTCGGTCTTGACGTGAAAGTCCTCAATAAGGACAAGGAAGAGATCGATCTCAAACAGACCTTTGAAGAAGACGAAGAACTCACCATTATCACCGTAGACAACGACGATGCGTTCTCCACCGTAACGGACGAGAACGAACTCGACGGGTACGGTGTGGAAGAAGCCGACGTCAACGATTACAGCGACGACTTCTACTCCACCGACTCGGATGACTACGACGATACCGACGAACTGTAAGGAAGGAGACGATAGACTATGATGGAATTCAACGTATTCGATTCGATTAAAATCGGTCTTGCTTCCCCCGAACAAATTCGGGAATGGTCTTACGGCGAAGTCAAAAAGCCGGAAACCATCAACTATCGCACCTTGAAACCCGAACGCGACGGTTTGTTCTGCGAACGCATTTTCGGACCCACCAAAGACTGGGAATGCCATTGCGGTAAATACAAACGCATTCGCTATAAGGGCAAGATCTGCGATCGCTGCGGTGTCGAAGTCACCCGTGCCAAAGTGCGTCGTGAACGGATGGGTCACATCGAACTCGCCGCTCCCGTATCGCATATCTGGTATTTCAAAGGTATCCCCTCCCGTATGGGTCTTCTTTTGGACGTGTCCCCCCGTCTGCTCGAACAGGTTCTGTACTTTGCGTCCTATATCGTAGCAGATCCCGGTGACACACCGCTTCAGGCAAAACAGGTCCTGAGCGAAAAAGACTACCGCGATATGCGCGAAAAGTATGAAGACGACTTCGATGCCGGTATGGGTGCCGAATACGTCCAGAAACTGCTTGCCGCTATCGACCTTGAAAAACTGTCGGCACAACTCAAAGAAGAGTTGGAAGACGCGGCAGGTCAAAAACGCGCACGTTTGCTCAAACGATTGGAAGTGGTGGAATCCTTCCGCCTTTCCGGTAACCGCCCCGAATGGATGATCTTAAACGTGGTTCCGGTCATTCCGCCGGATATCCGTCCGATGGTACAACTGGACGGCGGTCGTTTCGCGACCTCCGACTTAAATGATCTGTACCGCCGTGTGATCAACCGTAACAACCGTTTGAAACGGTTGCTCGAACTCGGCGCTCCCGATATCATCGTGCGCAACGAGAAACGGATGTTGCAGGAAGCGGTCGATGC
>CAYSPZ010000113.1:0-1561 GCA_964433065.1 uncultured Eubacteriales bacterium
CCTCCCTTGTGTAAAGGGAGGTGGATTTTTGCGAAGCAAAAAGACGGAGGGATTGCCACTAAGGTTCACTTTACATCTCCCAACAATTCATTTACCGTTTTGTCAATACACTCGCATACATCTTGAAAATTGTAATGTATTTCATTGTTTGGAATGCGCAAAACGGTCAAGTCATATTGCTCAAGGAAGGTCGTTCGTTTGTAATCTTTTTTCAGATTTTCGTATTCATAATGTTGGCTACCATCCAGTTCAATAACCAGTTTGGCTTTGGCACAATAAAAATCGGCGATGTAGTAACCGAGAACCTTTTGTCGAGAAAAGCGGATAGGATGTGTTCGCAGAAAGCAGTACCAGAGGCGGCGTTCCTCCGGCGTCATTCCTTTGCGCAGTTGCTTTGCCAACGGAACCAGTTGCCGATTATGTTTTGGGTGCATAGTCAGTCCTCTTTTGTACGAGTTTTGGATAATCTTTCGATTAGCCGTAGTGGCAACCCCTCCACCGCTAACGCGGTCCCCCTCCCCTTGCACAGGGGAGGTGTAAATACTCTGCTGCGGTGACGAGGTCGGTGGGATCTTGAAATCCGTGTCGGTACAGTTCGATGATGAGCGCGCCGTCGTAGCGGATATCGCGAAGCAGTGAAAACAGGCGGTTGTAATCGAACGTACCTTGCGACGGGGGGAGGCAATCGTGGTCGGTGTCGTGGTCGCTGACGTGGACGTGGACGATGGCATTCCCCATCGCGGCGGCGACCTCTTCCACCGACAACCCGCACCGCACCGTCTGTTTGATATCCAGCACGAACGCGGCTTTACTGCCGAGTGCTTCCCGCAATGCACGGATATAATCGAGGCTCGACGACCGAAACCGCACCACGTTTTCCTGTGCGACCCGTACACCGAAGGTCAAGCCGAGGTCGTACAGCCGTTCGTACCGTTCGATCGATTGTTCCACCGAAAGCGACCCGTTTTCGCGGTCGCCGTGCAGTACCAGAAACTTGGCGCCGAGCCGCGCCGCCGCGTCAAAGGTATATTTATAGTTTTCGATCATCTCGTCGGCGCGGCGGGCATACGGTGAGAACAGAAAATGCGGTTCCATAAACGAGGTATGCGGATGTACCGCGTGGATGCGCGCGCCTGCGTGGTCGGCGCGGCGGCGCAGGTCGTCGACAAACGACGGTTGCAGTTCGCTTGCGGCATTGAAAAACACCTCGGTATCGCGAAAGCCGAGTGACAATACCGTATCGAGCGCGTCTTCCAGCAACGCGGGATAGAAATTGGACGTGGATGCGCCGATGACCATACAGATACCTCACTTTTTTGCCTTTTTTGTAAAAGCAGGTTTTACAGCCCCCTTGTGTAAAGGGGGCTGTCGGCGAAGCCGACTGGGGGATTGACACTAAGACTAATTGGAGGGGGACGGCAGGTGAAAGACATTAGTTGTAGTGGCAACCCCTCCGTCTTTTTGCTTCGCAAAAATCCACCAGCTACGCTATGCTTCGCATAAGTTCCACTGACGAAATCAAAGATTTCGAGTGTCACTTATCCCCTTACACAGGGGAGGC